>QNBI01000036.1 GCA_003641675.1 Spirochaetota bacterium
ATAGGGGAGTTCTGTCATTATCCGTTTTAGGAAATTAACATTCAAAATATGAACAGCAATGGAGCCCTGAGCAAAGTATAAGGTGCCGTCTTTTCTGCGTGAATACATGGTATCTCTATCCAGGTCGGAATACTCAATAACGCCGGGTTTTCCATTGATAAGGCCAATACTCCCAATCTTTTCCTCCGGGTAGGCTTTTTTTACAACCTTAGAGGACATCTCCGAATTGTTTTTTAAGTGGAAACCCAAAAACAGGGGATCAGGTACATACACAAGGGGGTTGTCAACCTGAAAATAAAATATCTCATCTATGCCCTTCTCCGTGAGAAAATCAATAGTACCGGAGTCGTGCAGAGCTTTAATTACTCCGCCATGCCCGTTAGGATTTTTAAAAAGACCTCCGTCAGCAGAAAGAACGAGCTTCCCTTCCGGGTAAAGAGAAGGAAGCATTCCCTGTCTAAAAAATATAACATCTTTGGACTTTAATCCGAAAAAATTCATCTTTTTAAAGTAATCAACCGTTTCATAATAGTTAGCCAGACTAGTCATAATAAGCCATGGAATTTCAACTGAGTACAGTCTGTTAGCAGCTAGCAGTTTTTCCGCAAATATCTGGAAAAGAGAGGCCTTTCTAACAGGGCTTATCCCAAAAATTCCTTTCGGTCCTTCGTATCCCAGCCTTGAGCCCTGCCCACCTGCAACAGTTAAAAAGGCTGTTTTACCGGAGGTAATAAAATCCTCACCAAGTTTCAGGGTATCTCGGTCCTCCATGCTTTTGCTTAAAGGAATATAGGAAGCCGGTTCAAAAACCGTATTTGTTTTTTCTTTACTATCCAATTTGGCCTTTAACGTATTAACGACAGAAAGATCAAGTTTTTTAAGGTCTTCTATTAGTTTTTCCCGCTGTAATTCGGTTCTTGCTTCCCAAAAATCAAACAGATGCCCCTGCCCTGCCGCTTTTAATTTTGCTATTAGTTCAGATTCCATATCTCTGTCTCTTCTCCTTCTCAATTTTGTAAGAATTTCAAACAGCTCTTTCCTGAGTTCAGCAATAGATGCAGAGGCTGTATTTCCCTTTTTGTATAGATCATCCCACATTTTTTCTCTTGCTCCCTGGACTGTATACTTTTTCTCCTGAACAAGATACTTAAAACGGGAGAGCATTTGAATATCACGATTAGTGTATAGTCTTCTTCCTGAGATGCTCTTTTTTGGAATTAGGGAAGGAACTTCTTTTTCCCAGTACCGCAAAATATGAGTTTTAATTTTTAATATCTCACTTACTTCACCAATACTGAAATACTTCATGGACCTTTTTAGTTTTGTCTTATCTCCAGATGAACAGGTACGTTTGCAAACCCTAAATCTCTTCTTATCCTGTTCTCTAAATATTTTGAATAGCGGGGCGGATAGCCGCTTTTGTTATTCACAAAAAAAATGAACTTAACCGGATTTGCCTCCACCTGAGTGGCATAGCGCAGCTTGATATTTTTACCTCGGACAGGAATCGGGTATTCTTTAACCCATTTTGAAACGGCATCGTTTAGGCGGGCTGTATCGATTCTTCTGTTAAGCTGCCTCCATACCCTAAGCGAAACATCTAAAAGGTTATCAACACCTTCACCATCCAGGGCAGTTGTAGCTACAAGCGGAGCAAACCCGAGAATAGGAAATAAAAATCTAACCCTGTCTTTTACGGCTTGCAGCTGATTTTTTACCTTTTTAATTCTGTCCCATTTGTTTAATACAAGGATAATTCCGGAACCTTTTTTTATTACAAGTGAAGCAATTTTTTTATCCTGGTCTGTCAAACCTTCTTCAGCGTCTATAAGCAGATACACAATATCAGATTCCGATATCGTTTTAATAGCCCTGTTTACAGAGTAATACTCAACAGAATTATTAACTTTGTTCTTCTTTCTTATCCCTGCCGTATCCACAACTTTAAAGTCGGAAGATTTAAACTTAAAATATCCGTTAATAGTATCTCTCGTTGTGCCCGGTATATCGGAAACAATGGCTTTTTCTTCTCCGAGCAGGTAATTTAAGAGGGTAGATTTTCCCGTATTCGGTTTTCCGAGAATGGCAATTCTAATTATTTTAGTCTCTGGCTCGGTCGGCGGGGTTTCGGTTTTTTCTGTTTCTACGGTTAAGACGGCAGCATTGACTATTGCAGACCGAAGCTTATCTATATTCCTTCCATGGGCAGCAGAAACAGGTATCATCTTTTTAAAACCCAGGCTGTAGAGCTCCATACTTTGGTACTCTCTTTTTTCGTTATCCGCTTTATTTGCCACAAGGATAACCTTATTTTCATACTTTCTTAGAAGCTCCATGAAATGATAATCTTCCCCGTTTAATTCATTAACATCAACGAGGAATAGAATTAAGTCAGATTCTTTAATGCTCTCTATGCTTTTAGCAACAACAAGCCTGTCCAACTTCTCTTTTTCGATTTTGAACCCACCGGTATCAATAAGAAGAACGTGTAGATTATCTACTGTAAATTCTTCTTCCACTGCATCGCGCGTCACCCCAGGAAATGGGTCTGTAATGGACCGCCTTCTTCCGATTAGCCGGTTAAAAAGCGTCGATTTTCCTACATTCGGACGGCCTACAATGACTATTGTAAAGGGTCTGTCTTTAACAGTTCCCTTAGTAAGTCTCGAAATCAAAGTATTCCCTCATCCAGTTTTTTAAATATTTGGTTATTTCCGAGTAGGATTTCATCTCCATAATATTTCCTACCACTTCTTCTGCATCCAGAATTGCCGTAGACCTTATTATCCTTTTAATTTCAGGAATACTAATAGAGCTCATGCTGAACTCATCCAGTCCCATTCCAAGAAGAATAACAGTAGCAAGAGGATTACTTGCCATTTCTCCGCACATCCCAACAGGAATTCCCTGCTTATGCCCGTTTTCTATAGTTAGCTGAATAAGACGCAAAACACCGGGATGAAATGGTTCATAGAGATAGGCAATACGTTCATTTCCTCTGTCCACAGCTATTGTATACTGGATTAGATCATTTGTACCGATTGAAAAAAAATCAACCTTTTTAGCAAGTATATCCGTTGTAACTGCTGCCGAAGGTATTTCTATCATAATCCCAATAGGAATATTTTCATTAAATTCAATACCCTCCGCCTTTAATTCCTTTTTTGCCGTTTCATATATTTCAAGACTGTGTTCTACCTCTTCCACACCGGAAATCATAGGAAACATTATCTTTAAGTTGCCGTGGACAGAGGCCCGCAGCAAAGCCCTAAGCTGAATTTTAAAGATATCCGGCTGTGAAAGGCAGTAGCGTATAGCACGCCAGCCCAAAATCGGATTTTTTTCCTCCGTCATATTTAAGCCCGGAACCTGTTTATCGCCACCCAGATCAAGAGTCCTTATGGTAACGCTTTTACCTTTTAAACTTTCAAGGACCGATTTATAAGCCCGGCACTGTTCTTCCTCGTCCGGAAATTTATTCGGCTGAATATAGAGGAATTCCGACCGGAAAAGTCCTATTCCGTCCGCCCCATGGAATATAACCGAGTTAACTTCCTCCGGAATTTCAATATTTGCTTCAAGATTTATTAACTTCCCGTCTTTGGTTTCCGCAGCAAGCCGGTTTAGCTGAAGCAGGTCTTTTTCGTGCTTTTCCCATTTTTCCTTTGTATTGAGATACACAGAACGGGTTTTTTTATCCGGATTTACAATAACTTTGCCGCTGTTTCCGTCTAAAATTATTTTATCCCCATCTTTAACGTATCTTGAAATGTCCATGAGTCCGAGAACTGCAGGAATTTCAAGGGAACGCGCAAGTATAGCGGTATGTGATGTTTTTCCCCCGGCGTCCGTGGCAATACCCAGAACCTTATCCTTATCCATCCCTATTGCATCGGATGGCATAAGGTTATGCGTCACTACAATGCAGGGTTTTTCAAGTCCTGTAAGAGAAGCCTGTTCCTGATATAACAACTGGTTCAGAATCCTGTTGGACATATCCCTGATATCCATACTCCGCTCATTAAGATACTCATCTCTGGATAGTTTAAGCTGAGCAATCATATCCTCTATTACCTGAATAAGAATCCATTCAACATTCCTCTTCTGGTCGTTTAAGCTAACATTAATCTGTTTTTTCAGCTCGGGATCATTCATCATGAGGATATGGCTGTCCAGCAGTTCCAACTCTCTGCCATGCGCGTTATCATTTACAGCAGATTTAAGATTCTCCACCTCGACTGTGGCTTTTTCAACAGCGGAGTCAAATCTGTCCATTTCCTTTTTTACATCCTCTGTCTTAATGCTGTACTTCGGGATAGAGAGTTCAATCTGTTTAAAAATATACGCCTCTCCTACTGCTATTCCGGGAGAAGCCATAATACCGTGAAATTCTTTCATTTAGTTATTAATATACGTGCTTTTTTTGGGGGTGTCAAATCAATAGATGAACTCCTTATGCCGATTATAGTACTGTAATGAAAAAGAAATCATCAATTGGGTGTTTGTTTTGGATAGCTCTTGTTCTCCTGGTAATTGTTATATTCTTATTTAACAGAAAGAATATAGAAAATATTCTTCAAAAAACGCATTTTCTTGACAGTATTACTAAAAATGAAAAGGTTAAGCCTCCGGAAGTCAGTATTAAAAAAGAGGCTGAAACAAGAAAAAAAGAACCTAAAAAACCTGTGAATGAGAAAAAGAAAAAGGAAGAAATTACAATTACAGTGACACCCCGGCAAAAAGAACAGCAAAAGAACAGCAGTACCTCTATTAAACCGAAGAAAAAGAACTATAAAATAAGAAAAGCGCGCGTTTTTTTTGCTCTTGTTAATAAAAGCGGGCAAATACAGCTAAAGGGTGAAATTAAAGATATAAAATACATAGATTCCCCCCTGCAGAAAACAATAGAAACGCTCTTGCATGGTCCGGACACGGCAGAGATTAACCATGGGTTAATCTCGCTTATTCCCAAAAATACAAAACTCCTTAATATATACGTTAAGAATGATACTGCATACCTTGATTTTACAGAAAATTTCCGCTTTAACTCTGTAGGCGTAGAAGGATTAAAAACTCAGCTTAAACAGATTGTATATACGGCAACTGAATACTCCAACATTAAAAAGGTACAGATACTAATTAACGGAAAGCATGTGGAATACCTCGGCCCGGAAGGGGTCTACGTGGGTAAACCTCTAACCAGAGAATCATTCCAGAACAATCCTGGTTAGCGCACTTTCCAGTCCCGCAGTCAACCCGGTGCCTGGGAACCTGTTGCTCTCCGCTTTTGAAAGAGAGAGTTCAAAAAAATATTCGCGGTTGCCCTTTCTGCCGAGAATAGGAGATTTATCAATTCGCAGAACCTCTACCCCTTCATTTTTAAGATCCGATATCAGGCTTTTTAAGATTCCAAAAACCTCTTCTTTAGTTTTAACAATACCGTTAAAATCATATTGAGGATTAAAATATTCAAACTGCGGTTTAATTAAGCAGATTAGATCTCCGCCTTTTAACAGAGTTAATGTATGATAGGCAGCTTTCCTTACAGACCGGAAGGAAAGATCCATTACCGCAAAATCCGGCAATATTTTAAAATTATCCTTCGAAAGCGTCATAATATTTGTCCGTTCCATTACTTCAACATGAGGATTATTTCTTAAACGAAAATTAAGCTGATTATAGCCGACATCAACTGCATAAACGGTACATGCACCATGTTTCAACAGGCAGTCGGTAAATCCCCCTGTAGAAGACCCTGCATCAAGAGCCACTTTTCCTTTAACCTTAACATCCCAGTTGTTAATAATGTAATTTAACTTTTCTCCCCCCCTGGAGACAAACTTTTTACCTGCTTTAAAAACAACACGGCTCAAAATATCAGTCGGCGTATGAGGATTTTTAATTACACTGCCGTCAACAATTACTTCGCCACAAAGAATTCCGGCGTAGAGTTCATCTTTACTCTTTTCCGGATATATGGTTTTTAAAAGACTCAGTAAAGGCTCTTTCTTTTTACCCATAAGCATAAATAATAAAACTAAATTGCGGATTTCTCCCTGATTCGTTTTAGAGACAGAGCATTACCTGTGGATTTATCAATCTCTACCACAATTCCGGAGATTTCAACCGGTTTATCTTCAACTTCCAGTTTTAACGGCATCTGAGTAAGCCCTCTTTTCACTGCTGTTTCAATTTTCATTCCAATAACACTCTCCGCCGGACCCGACATACCTATATCGGTAATATATCCCGTACCACCGGCAAGAATACGTTCATCTGCTGTCTGTACATGTGTATGCGTTCCTGCTAAAACAGAAATTCTACCATCAAGGTAAATTGCAAGAGCTTCTTTTTCTTCCGGCCACTCAGCATGAAAGTCCAGTATAATAATATTTGTGGTATTCTGAAGCCGTGTTGTAATTTCCCTCCCTACACGGAATGGACATCTTATATTGGATAAATAAACTCTTCCCTCGAGATTTAAGACTGCTATTTTTGCACCGCTCTTTTCTAAAATACAGTGACCCTTACCGGGTACTCCGTTCGGATAATTTTCCGGACGTAGTATTCTATTTTCCGACTCTAAGAGCGGGTATATTTCCTTCTTCTGCCATATATGATTACCGGAAGTAATGACATCCACTCCGGATTGGAACAAGCCCTCTGCCAACTCAGGGGTAAGCCCGTATCCGTCCGCTGCGTTTTCACCATTGACAACAACAAAATCCGACTTTGTGGTTTTTATTAGTTTTTTTAGACCGAAGAACAGGGCTCTGCATCCCGGCTGACCAATAACATCACCTAAAATTAGAGCTCTTAAAATTGATGGCAATTTACAGCATACCTTTCCTAACGAGCATATTCAACAATTCTCGTTTCTCGTATTATAGTAACTTTTATCCTTCCCGGATATTTTAATTCACCTTCTATTTTTTTCGCTATATTCTTTGCCAGTTCCTTAGCTCCCATATCATCAACTGCTTCATTATTAACCAGTATACGGACTTCTCTCCCTGCCTGTATAGCGTATGCTTTGTCAACACCTTCGAAACCTTCGGATATCTTTTCAAGACTTTCAAGCCTTTTAAGGTAATTATCCAGGGTTTCACGCCGCGCGCCCGGTCTTGCAGCGGAAATTGCATCTGCAATTTGAACTATCACCGCTTCCAGGCTTTCAGGTTCAATATCATTATGATGAGCACCTATCGCATTAATTACTTTAGGCCCCTCACCCAATTTTCTCGCAAGTTCCATACCGGCTTCCACATGGTTGGTATCTCCGCTCGTTTCCACGCCTTTACCGATATCATGGAGCAGAGCCGCCCGTTTGGCAAGCTCAACATCCGAACCCACTTCCGACGCAAGAGATGCCGCAATTATTGCAACTTCCTTTGAATGATTAAGGACGTTCTGGCCGTAACTTGTCCTAAAATGCAGCCTTCCAAGAGCACGGATTCCCTCCGGACTCATGCCGTGAATTCCCAGTTCAAATAGAACTCTTTCACCTTCCTCATAAATTGTCTGGCTTATTTCCTTTGTTACTTTTTGGACAATTTCTTCAATTCTCGCAGGGTGAATTCTACCGTCAGAAATTAGCCGGTCAAGAGAAACCCTTGCAATTTCCTTCCTTATTGGATCAAAACATGAAACAACAACTGCCTCCGGTGTATCGTCTATAATAACATCAACACCGGTTAAGGTTTCAAGCGTGCGTATGTTTCTCCCTTCTCTTCCTATTATCCTTCCCTTCATTTCATCGTTAGGAAGACTGACAGTCGCTACACTCACTTCCGAGCTCACATCTGTTGCAATTCTCTGTATGGTTGAGATAAGAATTTCTCTGCTCTTTTTCTCTGCTGTCCTTTGAGCTTCCTGCTCAATTAGATTAATCGTTACCTGCGCATCGTGTTTTGCTTCATTTTCCAGACTTTGTATTAAAAGCTTTTTAGCTTCTTCTACAGATAAACCGGAAATACGTTCCAGTTCCTTTACCCACTTTTTTTCTTCTTCTTCTAAAACAGATTCTCTGTTTTCTAATAACCTCTGCCGGTTTGCAAACTCTCTCTCTTGCTTGTCGAGAGAATTAATTCTTCTCTCTAGGTTTTCTTCTTTTTGTACAAGTCTTTTTTCAAATCGTTGTAATTCGTTTCTTCTCTCTCTAGTTTCTCTTTCAAGCTGATTCCTTTCTCTAATCAGCTGATCTTTGCTTTCTAATAACGCCTCGCGCTTTTTAGCCGCTGCTTCCTTTACTGCTTCCTGTATAATCCTGGAAGCTTTCTGTTCGGAAGATGAAAGTTGAAATCTGGCATAAAGCCATCTAATAATCCAACCTAGAAACAAACCGGTTAGAGGAAGAATAACCAAAAGTATTCTGCCCATAGTCTTCCTCCACCTAAATATTTATTTGTATTTTAACGAAATAGCACCTCTTTTGTCAAGATTATAATATATAATTCCTAATATATCTTTTAGATACACAAAAGTCATACGATATTAAACCTGCCTATAAGCTCTTTGATCTCCAGTATACTATCCTTGGAAAATGAAAAAAACAACAGAGCACTTGCAGATTTATACACAATAGGGAAAAAGACCGCTCTTTTAAAATATGGCTTATCCTCATCTGAGAACTTGCTTGAAAAATATTTAACACTTTTTAGCTCTGCATTACAGATCACTGTAGTTCCTTCTTTCACAAACATCTGCCCAAAGGGGTCTTTTTGGCCTATTTTAAATATCTTCTGGCTATTATCCGAAAGCCCTATCGTTATATCCGGGATAAAAAAGTCATCATCTTTTATCATTATTGCACAGCTAACAGCCTGCACTGTTCGGGAAACTTCAACCAGCGCTTTAACCTCAGTTACATCGCTAAAGGGCTTGTTAAAATATTTTAAATACTCATCCCAGTTTATTCCTCTATCCGTTAGAGGAAGTATTTTAATTTTCTGCGCTCTGTTTACAAAAGTTTCGCTTTTCTGTTCCTCGTGCCCGCCTACATCTTTAAGAAGGTCTTCATTTTCTCTATCTTCGAATAAATCTCCAATACTTAACATTCCGCTGTTGTCAGATATTTCTTCTTCTGCTCCCTTTGTAATCTTTTCTGTCTGTTTTTTAGTTTCCGGCTTAAAGAGTTCTTCTTTAATAGTATATACGCCGTTTTCTGAAACAATTGTATGCTTATATTTCTCTACCAGTTCTTTTAGTTCATCAATCGAATATATTTTAATCTTTCCGTTTTTAACGAATTCTTCCAGATCAGCTGCCTCTTCTTCGGCAGACCATGCATGGGTCCTCTCTTCCGAAACTTCCGGGACTTCCTCCAGCTCTGCTGTTTCCAATTCCTCTGCAGGCTCAAGCTCTTCCGGCTCCTCTTCTTCTGTCTCTTCTTCCGTCTCCAGCTCTGCATCAGAGGCTTTCTCTACCCCACTGGATTCTTTATGCGCTGTTGCGGCTGCTTTCTCCGCCTCGCCGGCTTCTTCTACCTCTTCCAGTTCTTCAACTTCCTCAAACTCCTCCGGTTTCCCTTTGTTGCCCTCTGAATATTCTTGCTTACCACCTTTCATAGTTTTAATCCCTTCCTCATTTACTTTTTTATTTATATTTTCCAATTCAACTGCTTCTGTTTTATCTTCCTGGTTTTGTCCTTCCTCAAGTTCTTCCAAAACAGGAAGCTCCTCCAGGTTTTCCCCCTGAGGTTCAGGTGGAAGTTCCTCAATTTCCGGCAGGCTTTCAAGCTCTTCCAGCTCCTCCGGCTCTTCTGCCTCTCCTTCCGCCTCCGGCTCTACGCTAACCGCTTCCTCCGCCTCGCCGGCTTCCTCTACCTCTTCCAGCTCCTCAACTTCCTCAAGCTCCTCCGGCTCTTCTGCCTCTCCTTCCGCCTCCGGCTCTACACTAACCGCTTCCTCCGCCTCGCCGGCTTCCTCTACCTCTTCCAGCTC
>QNBI01000037.1 GCA_003641675.1 Spirochaetota bacterium
CTACCGAAAATTCAGCGTTTTCCGTTACTCACAACCCATGGAACTTAAGTCGGGTACCCGGAGGGTCGAGCGGCGGTTCTGCGGCGGCTGTAGCGGCCGGTTTTGTCCCCTTTGCCCTCGGGAGTGATACGGGAGGCTCCGTACGCCAGCCTGCATCGTTCTGCGGAGTTTACGGCTTAAAACCGAGCTATGGCTCTGTTTCCAGATACGGACTTGTAGCGTATGCATCATCCCTGGAAGTTATAGGGGTTATATCAAAAGATATTTCCATGGTAGAAGAGGTGTTTAACGTTATTAAAGGCGAGGACCCTATGGATCACTCCTCTATTGCATGGGAGAAAAAAGATACAGAGCTTAAAAAGGGTGTAATCGGATTTCCCATACAGCTTAAAACCCTTACACTCCATCCGGATGTAAAAGAAACCTTGAACAGCACAATAGATAATTACAGAAAGATGGGGTACAGGATTGCAGATGTCAACCTTCCCACAATAGAATATGTTGTTTCCGCATACTACGTTATTGCAACCGCAGAGGCAAGCGCCAATCTGGCGCGTTTCGACGGTGTAAGGTACGGGGAGCGAGATTTTTCCGCGGAAAACCCCGAAGAACTTATGCTTTCATCACGGAATATGGGATTTGGAAAAGAGGTTAAATTGCGTATTCTTCTGGGCACTTATGTTTTAAGGTCCGGCTTCCAGGAACAGTACTACCTAAGAGCTCAGAAAATCAGGACTGCCATAAGAAATGACTTAGAAAAGGCATTTAAGCAGGTAGATTCAATACTAATGCCTGTATATCCTCAGCCTGCCTTTAAACTGGGAGATCCGGGTATGGACCCATTTTCTCAGAAACTTGCAGATATTTTCACCTGTACGGCAAACCTTGCCGGTGTTCCCGCTGTTTCTTTCCCTGCTGCTGTAAAAGAGGGACTCCCAATAGGAATGCAGCTTTTTGCACCACCATTTATGGAGAAAACACTCTTTAAAACCGCAGGGGACTATAGAAAAGTTTTTCCGCCTCCTAATCCTCCCAAAAACCACCTCGATTGGAGTGCATAGTATGTACGAATCATTTGTTGGTCTGGAAATTCATATACAGCTTTTAACTAAAACAAAGGTGTTCTGCGGTTGTAAGGCCGAATTCGGAGATGAACCGAATACGAATGTATGCCCTGTATGCATGGGTTATCCGGGTGTATTACCAGCTTTAAACGAAAAGGCCATGGAGATGGCTTATCTTGTAGCATATGCATTAAACTGCCAGCCTAATCCAGTAGCAATTTTTGAAAGGAAAAACTACTTCTATCCGGATTTGCCGAAAAACTACCAGATTTCACAGTTTAGATCTCCTGTGGGTATAAACGGGTCTCTGGACCTTAACTACAGGGATATAAAGAAAACGGTACGAATACGAGAAGTGCACTTAGAAGAAGATGCAGGTAAAATGATACATGCGGGCGATATATCTCTTCTTGATTTTAACCGTGCAGGAACACCTCTCCTCGAAATTGTGACCATGCCCGACTTAGAAGTAGGGGAGGAGGCAGAGTTATTTCTGCAGAAATTCCGCAGGATGGTGCGTTATTTAGGTGTCTGCGACGGAAACATGGAACAGGGTTCCATGCGGTGCGATGCGAATATATCTGTAAATCTAAGGGGAAAAGGTCTCGGCAGAAAGGTTGAGATAAAAAACCTTAACTCTTTTAAATTCGTACGCAAGGCGCTCAATTACGAAATTGAAAGGCAGACGGAAATACTGGAAAGGGGCGGCACCATTTCACAGGAAACCCGCCTCTGGAATGAGAACAGAGACGTAACGGAGAGCATGCGCGTAAAGGAAAGTGAAAATGACTACCGGTACTTTCCCGACCCGGATCTTCCTCCCTTTAGGCCGGATGAAAAGTTTTTAGACCTTGTAAAATCTAAAATAGTGGAGCTTCCCGAGGAGAGAAAAAAGAGATTTATTGAAGAATATTCACTTTCCAATCTCCAGGCAGATTTTATATGCGAAGAAAAGGACAGGGCGGACTTCTTTGAAAACACGATAAAACTGGGAGCAGACCCCGAGAAAACCGCACTGTGGCTTGCTTCGGATGTAAAAAAATTACTTAACAGATACGGCACCACCATAAGCAGGAGCAACCTTACAGAGAAACGCCTCTTTAACCTTTTAAACCTTCTGGAAGAAAAGAAAATACACGGAAGAATAGCAAAGCAGGTACTCGAAGTGATATTTAAAGAGGATAAATCACCACTTGAAATTATAAAAGAAAAAGGCTGGGAACAGATAACTGACAGAAAGGTATTAAAATCTGCCGTGGATAAGATACTTAAAATGCACCCGGAAACAGTACAAGCTATACAGAAGGGAAACCAAAAACCTGTTGGTTTCCTTATGGGCGAGGTAATGAAAGAAACATCGGGCAGAGCGGACCCGGGTATTCTACGCGAAATTCTTAAAAGTACACTGTCGCTGACGTTTATCCACATTATTTCTATGGGCGGCGCAATTACCGGAGAGGTTGGTAAAGACGGGACCATTGTACCAGGGAATCCTGATAAAATAGTAAAGCATGTTGAAAAAAGGGCTGAAATTGAGAAGAAGATAAGGCTGGAGGAAATATCTATAAGCAATATTCTGAGTGAGGAGATAACCCCGGATGACTGGGCTACACTTATTTCAAGAATTTACAGCCTTTTTGACAGCCAGGATACATCCGGAATCGTTATTACCCATGGAACAGACACACTTTCATACACTGCCTCCCTGCTCTTCTGGCTTTTCCCGCAACCCCCCATACCAATAGTACTTACAGCCTCCATGTTTCCAATAATAAACAGCGTTCCGGGAGGTAAAAGTGGAGAAGGTGATGCTCTGGATAATTTAACCCGCTCCATAGAAGAAGCAGCTCATATTTCTTCGGGCGTTTATGTCTTTATGAATAATGAATTTCTCTCTCCTCTTAACCTGAAATTCGAAAAAGTGTCTTTAAAGGGTTTTAGAAACTGGAACCTTAAGCACCCCGTTTATATCGGAAAAATGGTTAAAAATCTCACAAAAGAGCTGTTTAAAAGGGAAAGAATTCTCGAAAAATTAAAACATGCTATAAACAGCACCTTTTTAATAAAGGCCTTCGCAGGGATGAGAGGGGATATTCTTATTAGAATGATGGATTCCGGCATTACAAATATCATTCTCGAAACATACGATACCGGCACGGCCAGTTTAAGAGAATCCCCCTACTCACTAAAAGGAGCCTTTGCAGTGGCTAAAGAACGTGGTGCAAAGATATTCTGTACGTCACAACAGGAGACAACGATAGATTTCTCAAGATATATAACCTCACGTGAACTCTGGAAGGGAGGAGCAATTCCTGCAGGCTCGTTAACAACCGAATCTGTCTATACCAGAGTTCTTGCATGCTATATACTTGCCGAGTCGGAGGAGGAATTAAATAGCCTAATGGAGGATATCGGTGCGTATACTAATTAAAGATGCCGTAAAAAATCTGGATAAGGAAGTTACACTTTTAGGATGGATTCACAGAATAAGGGATTTAGGCAAAATCTCATTTATACTTTTAAGGGACAGGTCTGGAATTATCCAGCTTGTAACAGATAAAATAACCGATATAAATACAGAGTCTGTTGTAAAGGCAACAGGTACCTTGCGCAGTAACGAAAAAGCACCGGGCGGGGTGGAACTGGACCTTAAAGGCATCGAAGTGCTTGCAAAGGCCCATGGAGATCTCCCAATTGCAGTGAACCAGGACCCTTCCAAATTAAGCCTCGAAGCAGTTCTTGACCACAGAATACTCTCTTTAAGAAACCCTAAAATAAGATCGATATTTACCCTGCAGTCTAATATTTTAAAGCATTTCGCTACACACTTAAGGAGCGAAGACTTTACAGAAATAAAGACATCAAAGCTAATAGGTACGGGTACAGAAGGAGGTACAGGCCTCTTTCCTGTCCAGTACTTCGACAGGAAAGTCTATCTTGCACAGTCTCCGCAGTTCTATAAACAGGCAATGGTGGCTTCCGGTATGGAACGTGTTTTCGAAATAGGAGACGCCTACAGGGCGGAAAAACACGATACACCCCGTCATTTAAACGAGTATGTTTCCCTGGATGTGGAAATGGCCTTTATAGAGAGCGAACAGGACTTAATGGACTTAGAACAGAGAATTTTAAAATCTATCTTTGAAGGTCTTAAAAAGGACAGCGGAGAAATAGTTAAAGAATGGAATTCCGCAATTCCCTCCGGAGAAGAGGTGGATAAAATACCAAGAATTACCCATGACGAAGCAAAGGAAATAGTATCTTCGGTCAGCGGGAAAAGAGTATTTGAAATTAACCCGGAAGGAGAAAGAATACTCTGTGAATGGGCAGAAAAGGAGCATGGCTGTAATGCGGTATTTGTATATGCCTTTCCAAGGCGCAAGAGACCCTTTTATACCTTTCCGATAGAAAATCACAAAACCATGTCATTTGACCTCCTCTTCCGCGGACTGGAAATTACAACCGGCGGCAGAAGAATAAACGAATACGACATGCTTATTCAGAGCATAGAGAGGTTTCATTTAAAACCGGAAGGACTTGCCGATTACCTTGAGATATTCAAGTACGGATGCCCCCCCCATGGAGGTTTTGCAATAGGACTTGAACGTTTAACACAGAAGATACTCGGGCTTCCGAATGTAAAAGAAGCCTCCCTCTTTCCAAGAGACAGAAAAAGGGTAAGACCTTAATTTTTCACAGATTACTCACAGGAGGAGATACTAAACAGATGATAGGTTATCCGTTTAAAGTTATAGAAAAAAAGTGGCAAAAATACTGGGAAGAGAATAAAACCTTTAAAGTGGTGGAAGATAAAAATATCTCCCATGAAAAGAAGCGCTATATTCTTGATATGTTTCCATACCCTTCATCTGCAGGACTTCATGTTGGCCATCCGGAAGGTTATACGGCAACCGATATATACTCAAGGTATTTAAGGATGAAGGGATTTAATGTACTTCACCCAATGGGCTACGATGCCTTTGGACTTCCTGCAGAAAACTATGCAATTAAAACAGGAACCCATCCCAAAGCTTCAACAGAAAAAAATATAGAGAGATTCGAATCTCAAATTAAATCATTAGGCTTCTCCTACGACTGGGACCGGAAGATAGCTACACATGAACCAGAGTACTATAAATGGACCCAGTGGATTTTCCTTAAACTATGGGAAAAAGGACTTGCCTATGAGGATACAGTGCCTATTAACTGGTGTCCTTCATGTAAAACAGGTCTTGCCAATGAAGAGGTAAAGGACGGAAATTGCGAACGTTGCCACACTCCGGTTATAAAAAAGGACATAAGGCAGTGGATGCTTAAAATAACGGCATACGCAGAAAGGCTGCTTAAAGACCTTGATAAGCTGGACTGGCCCGAATCTATTAAAATAATGCAGAGAAACTGGATCGGCAGAAGCGAGGGTGCAAACGTGCGATTTCCCCTGGAGAACAGCGACGACTATATAGAGGTTTTTACAACAAGGCCGGACACTCTGTTCGGTGCAACTTATATGGTTTTAGCACCGGAACACCATTTAGTTTCAAAGATAACAACAGCACAGCATAGAGAGGAAGTGGAAGACTATATCCTTAAAGCTAGGATGAAATCCGATCTGGAACGTACCGACCTGGCTAAAGAGAAAACGGGTGTTTTCACAGGTGCGTATGCTGTAAATCCCGTAAATAACAAAAAAATTCCTATCTGGATATCCGACTATATTCTTATCTCCTACGGTACAGGTGCAATTATGGCTGTCCCTGCCCACGATGAGAGAGACTTCGAATTTGCAGAGAAATTTAATCTACCCATTATTCAGGTTGTTTCAAAAGACGGTTCTATTTACAAACTTAACGAAGCCTATACGGAAAACGGAATTGCCGTTAATTCAGAGCAGTTTAACGGACTTTCCACCCCGGATTTTAAAAAGACAATAACAGAATGGCTCGAAAAAAAGGGAATCGGGAAAAGAACTGTAAACTATAAGCTCAGGGACTGGATATTTTCCAGGCAGAGGTACTGGGGCGAACCCATACCTCTAATCCACTGCCCGAACTGTGGAATTGTTCCGGTTCCATACGAAGAGTTACCCTTAAAACTTCCCGAAGTAAAGAGCTATCAACCTACAGGCACAGGAGAATCTCCCCTTGCAACAATAGATGAGTGGGTAAATACTACCTGCCCAAAATGCGGAGCCCCTGCAAAGAGAGAAACAAACACAATGCCCCAATGGGCAGGTTCCTGCTGGTACTACCTGCGCTACCTTGACCCCCATAACGACAATGCAATAGCATCCAGGGAAAAAATAAAGTACTGGATGCCGGTAGACCTATATGTAGGCGGAGCAGAACATGCTGTTCTACATCTACTCTATGCCCGTTTCTGGCATAAGTTTCTTTACGATATAGGAGTTGTAAATACCGATGAGCCCTTTATGAGGCTTATCAACCAGGGAATGATTCTCGGTGAAAACGGGGTAAAGATGTCGAAATCCCTGGGGAATGTCATAAATCCGGACGAAGTGATAGAAGCATACGGAGCCGACTCAATGCGGCTGTACGAGATGTTCATGGGACCTTTAAGAGTTTCCAAACCATGGTCGACAAAGGGGATTGCAGGTGTAAAACGTTTCCTGGACAGAATATGGAAAATATCTCAAAAGGAAATGACAGATTCCGAACCTCCCGAACATCTTTTAAAATCGCTTCATAAGACAATAAAAAAAGTAACTTCGGATACCGGCAATCTTGAGTTTAACACAGCAATAGCACAGATGATGATATTTATAGGCGATATATACGGAGAAAAAGTTCTCTACAGAAAACTCTGGGAACCCTTTGTTCTCCTGCTCTGTCCCTATACACCTCATATTGCTGAGGAATTATGGGAAAAACTCGGCAACGAACCTTCTATTGCCTATGCAGAGTGGCCGGAATGGGTGGAAGAGCTTACAGCGGATAAAACAACAACTGTAGTATTCCAGATTAACGGGAAAATAAGGGCCAGAGAAGAAATAGAAGTGGGGAAAAGTGCAGAAGAGTTAAAGGGAATTGCCTTAAACAACGAAAGAATCAGAGGACTCCTAAATGGCAAAACACCTTTAAAGATAATCGCAGTTCCCGACAAACTTGTAAATATTGTTGTAAAAAATTAGATGAGGCACGAGAAAACAACATATAGAGAAAGACTTAGTAAGGTTTATCAATACCTAAATGAAAACGGGCTAGATGCTGCTGTTATTAACGACACAGAGGGAATGCGCAACAGTTCACTCCGTTATCTTACGGGCCATCCCTCCGACGCTGTTCTTGTTCTCGCCACTAATGGCAAAGCGGTATTAATTCCCTGGGATGAAAATACAGCGCAGCGGCTGGCAGAAGCGGATGATATAATACCCTACACAAAATTTAAAAGGGATTTTACAAAGGTTATAGAGAATATAGGTGAAATTACAGGGCTAAAAATTAGCAGACCGCCTGTAATTGAGATAACCGGTAATGCACCGTATACTCTCGTTGAAAAAGTCAAAACAGCGGTGCCCTCCTACCATATTGTCTGCAGGGAAGACGGCATAGACTCATTCCTATTAAAATTAAGGATAATTAAAGACGCAGAAGAAATTAGAATGCTTATGAAGGCATGTGAAATTACAGATAGAATAATAGGATCCATTAAGACATTCCTCTTTAAAAACCCGGATTGTACAGAAACCGACATTGCCCTCTTTATCGAAAGCACTGCAAGGAATATGGGTGCCGAAGGAACTGCCTTTGAATCATTAATAGCAGGGGCCGGGCGCAGTTTTGCCATACATGCCTTCCCTTCGTACACCTCGGAAAAATTTGCAGGTACTGGATTATTTTTAATGGACTTCGGTGTCAGCTATAAAGGCTACGGCTCGGATGTAACCGTTCCGTTTATAAAAAAGCCTCTTTCTTCTATTCAGAAAAAAATGACCGATGCTGTTTTTTATGTCTATAAAGAGATAACCGGGGAAATAGAGGAAGGCGGCAGTGTCTTAGAGGCAGCACGTAAAGCCAACTCCCTTTTTAAAAAGTACGATTTTTCCATGCCTCATTCGCTGGGCCATGGAATAGGACTGGATGTCCATGAGGCGCCTTATATTTCTGCAGAAAAAACAGATCCCAAAATAAAATTCCGCAATGGCATGACTTTTACCATAGAACCGGGGCTATACGACAGCCGGGCAGGCGGGATTAGACTTGAAAATGATTTCTTAATTACAGACAATGGAGTAGAAGCTCTTACGCACTCTCACCTTATAGAACTGTAGTGCATATACTCAGCCTTAAATTTACAGCATTACAGGTTGCCGCTAATATACTCATAATCACCCGTTTTCCCGACGTAAATATCGACCGTTTTTAAATCCTCTAGTTCTATCAGAGTATAAAAACCCGGAGTTGCGTTTAGCTTAAGAATTCCGGATTCCGAATCCGGTTTATATATCTGTGAAAAAGGGTTGTTGAATATCCAGCGCCCGTTCGTTAAGGGTACTGATACCGGAAAAGCCGGCTTTTCCTTTAGATATGTAACCCTAAAAAGACCTCCTGCAATTTTTTGCATAATATAATCCTTATCCAGCAGCCACGGATCATTAATATCCAGACTGTCAAGTTCATAATAAAAACGTTTAAGGTTGAATTTTTCGATTGGCACATTTTGTCTATAGAGTTCTTTAAAAATATCTGCTACAATACCATGTTTCCAGCTAAGGCCAAGGACAACTTTATCTCCGTGAATTTCTGCATCCAGAGGGAATATTCCTCCTGCCGATAAAAGTTCAACTTCTTTTTCTCCTTTTTCTCCGCAGCGGATCACCGGCCGGGCAGTTACAGGCATATTGTTCTGCTTAGTGCAGTAAAGCTCGACATTTTCAATTTCCGGTTTATATCTATAAGTGCATTCCATACCCTCCGCACTAAAATAGCTAATTAAAAAGAAATCTACTCTTGCCTCATCCCTTAACGGACATGGAAGCTGAGGAACGGTCACTGTTAGAGCAACGCCTGTTTGCATGGGCGCACATCCGATTAGAAAGGTACTTCCTGTAAGGGTTGTGCAGAGGAATATAAAAAACAAAACAGAATATTTAATAAAACCGACCTTAGAACTCATTCTTTTTATGTACATTTTATCTAAAATAAAAGGGGGTATCTTATAATTTGCCTTTATTAAGCTGCTCTTTGTATATTTTTCTTATTGTATTAAGTATGGCTAAATATTTTTCGCTTCTGTAATCCGGATATGTCCATTCAACAGGTCTAAAACTCCCCTTTTCGAACATAAGTGTAATCTCCCCGTATATCCCGCCGTTTAAAGGAATTCTATGAGAACTCTCCTTGGTGCTTGCAAGAACAAACCTGCTGAGAGCCATAATTCCGGGGTCCAAATTAACTCTGCGTCTTCCGGATACACTAAATTCCCTCTCTATACGATTTGTTTTTATCTTAATACCGCTCAACTCGTCCGGCGGATAAAGACTCTTTAGAGATAAAAAAAATCTGTATATCGGTGAACCCATTTCCGGGCAGTAATAGTCCGAAAAAATAAAGGAGAAGACTTCACTTATGTAATCTATTTCGCCGAACATTTTAGTTACCGCTTCTACAACAGTATCCTTAAAAGAAAGATCATGTATGAGTACACCGATAATGAGTTTTTCCTCTGTAAAAGAATGAATTATTCCCATTTTTTTCCGTTGCGAACTCATTAAGTTTAACCTATAATTAATACTAATGGAAGATACGACCTCATATACCGAAATACTAGAAAAGTCTCTTGGAGACTTTAGGGATTATATAGAATCTAAAGTACTGCCGGTGCTTAGAGAGAAC
>QNBI01000038.1 GCA_003641675.1 Spirochaetota bacterium
AGGAGGGGCTTTCTATTAACAGCCTGTTAATTCCGATTTTATTAAGTATCCTTAAAAGCAAGTTAATATTAATAGTATCACCGGTTCCCACTGCGATTATTCCTAAAGTAGATATAAATCTCCTGCATTTCATCGCTGATATTTCGTCTAAATTCCTGTAAAGTCCCAAATCCTTATACTCTACTGCCAGTCTGCCTTTAATTTTATGCACTCCATTCGGTGATGTTACAATTAATGCAGGTATATCCTTCGAAACTATTATTCTGTGTTGAAAAGGCAGATGTTCGCCGTTTCTAGTTACAATAACATGCAGAGGGATTAGAGGTTTACCGGACTTCTTTCTCTCATCCAAAAGTTCCCTATCTAACACCCTGCCTGTTAATCCCGGTACCTGTCCGATGGTTTTTGAGCCCATTAGAACCGCATCACTTACCGAACGCAGCATATTTAAGACCCATAGATCGCATAGGCTGCCGTCCGGGTCATAGACGTTTCTCTTTGCAATTTGAGTACTGTCGGAAGATTCCGAGAAAGATATTCTTCCATCTACAGAAGAAACCAGTGAACCATAGGTATAGGTTCTATCTTCAGGCAGTTTCGGAAAACTTAAATTTCCATAGACCTCTTTAACTTTCGGCCAGGTAATTACTGCACCATTAAATGTACCGATATCCCTGCTTTCGTAGATACGCTTTAACTTAATTTTGCCTGCCGGGAAAGATTTTTGAATGCCTAAACCCATAACACCTGCTCGCTTTACTTAAACTAATGTTAACTCGGTTATCTATTAACTTCAACAGTTTATTAAACGATTAAAAATCAATCATCAATAGCATCTTGTCTTTGAAATAAACATAACATAAAATACAGAGCAAAAGAGTTATGATACTTAATTTATATTATGAGAATAGAAACCGGAAAAATTAAAACCTATTGCAGATTGATACTTATAGCGGTTATAGCCTTTTCAACCCTTTCGTGTATCCGAAATGCAGACAGCGGGCACCCGGCTTCTGATATAAGGCTAGCCCTTATGGTTAAGCGGGCAGACAATAACTGGTATCAGCTTCTCATTAAGGGCTTCGAGACACGGTGCAGGGAGCTGGATGTGCAGTATTTAATCCTCGACAATAGAATGGATTCCAATTTAACACTTTCGGATATAGACACTCTTATAAGCCGTAAGGTTAACGGTGTGGCAATTGCAATACCGGAACAAAAGATGAGCTGGATAATAGTAAACAGAATATTCGAAGCGGGTCTTCCTGTTGTATCCTTAAATTACAAACTCATAGACAAGCAGGACAGACAGGTCGCGCCCCATATTGGAATAGATTATATAAAGGCAGGAATAGCCGCTGGACACTGGATAGCAGAACGCATTAGAGAAAAGAATATCCTTACCGACCCTTCCATTTCATTCGGTATAGCGGATCTGTACTCTAAATCTGTTCTCGAAATTCAGCAGTGGTCCGAGAATGTTAAAACTGCGCTTTTAAAAGATATACCGACGTTAAATAGCGACCGTTTTTACAGAATAAACTCGCCGGTAAACGATGCAGCAGGGGCGATGATAACTATGCAGCGGCTTTTATCCGAACATCCCAATATTACCTACTGGATAATTTATGCAGGCAGCAGTGACGAAATTAATGGCGCATTACTCGCACTTGGTCAGGTAGGAATGGAAAAATACTCACTCTCTTTAAGTATAGAAGCAAGGACAACCGGAAACAACTCTCTTCCTGAAACCAACCCAAACAGGGCTGTTATATTGGTGGATACCTACAATCAGGGATTAAAGGCAGCTGAATTACTCTACAGAAATGCTAAAGGTAAAGTAGCCATTCCATCCCGAACATACTCTTCTTACAGGTTGATGAAATGAGAAACTTAAACCTTAACCAAAAACTTATTATAAGTGATATACTTTTAATAATTATTACAGTCTTAACAATAGGAATAATTATTTCTGTTATTTTCTCAGGCCAGCTTATCGAAAGCAGTAAAAAGCAGCTCAATTTAAGGATATCATTAATATCCGGTGAAATAGAAGATCAACTTCTTAAGGTTATGAAAATAACAGAGGAAGTTTCCGGTAATGAAGAGCTAATACACAGCTTAAATACCAAGATAAATAGAAACAAAAACACATTTCTTAAAGATATCCGAAAAACCGTCTCAAAGGCAGAGGAGCGATCACCTCTAATAAACAGAATTGTTTTAATTAACCACAACCTTGAAGTTCTGGACCCCGTATATAACCGCCCTCTGTACAGTTCAGCTATTTTAAACGATGACGATTTTATAGAGTTTTTACGGAAAAGGTACTTTTACTACTTTGCAAAGCCAGGAACATTTCCTATAGATATAAAAAACGGACCAAAAACGCAAACTCTTACTATTGTCCTTTACCAGAGACTTTTAGACTCTAATTACTGGCTAATGGGGTACCAGATTTCTGTTTTAAATAAAAAGATGCTGTTCAGCAGCGTCTGGACTAGTAACAGAGATCAGCTGTTCTCCGGTATAAACATATTTAATGAAAGAAACGAGGTACTATTCAGAGAAGGCCTCTCCTTTTCGCCTGACAAGTTAAAGAATAAAATAGATTTCACAAGGCTCACCGGAAACACCGCCATTACCGCAAATATAAATTCCGTTAAGTGCCTGATACTTATAAGGCTACTGCCTAGTGTAAACTGGTTTGTAACAGCTATAATTCCATACTCGACAATTTTTAGGAATTTAAGGATTGCTCTTCAGTTAGTATTTCTAATCGGATTAATCCTCACTTTGATAGCAGTACTCGTCAGTTATTCTATTGCACGCACAATCACCAGACCTCTTTTAAAGATTACAGAAGCAATGCACTCCTATGAAAAGACCGGCAATTTAACAAGTATAGATATTAAAGCTTCCGGAGAGCTTAAGTACCTTTCAGATGTATATAACAGGCTTGTAACACAGATAAACAGTTTTATTGAGAATATATACAAAGAACAGGAAGAGAAAAGAAAGGCTGAATTAAAATCACTGCAGTACGAATTAGACTACCTGCAGGCACAGATAAACCCACATTTTATACATAACACTCTGAATGCTATTGGCTACCAGGCAGAAAAAGCCGGCAACAAAGTGATATACGACAGTCTAAAATCATTTAACCTTCTTTTAAGAGCAGCAATATCCGGAACAGACGCTATGGTAAG
This sequence comes from Spirochaetota bacterium, assembly GCA_003641675.1. GTDB lineage: Bacteria > Spirochaetota > Spirochaetia > SZUA-6 > SZUA-6 > SZUA-6. Next base: position 3,213 of record QNBI01000038.1, read on the forward strand.
CATAAAAGAGGAGATTGAGCTTGTTAAAAATTTTATCCGAATACAGAGACTCAGATACGGGAACAAATTCACCATAGATTATACTATAGACCCTGAGCTTCTATCGGAAATGATACCTAAATTAATTTTACAGCCTCTGGTAGAAAATGCGATTTTTCACGGTATTGAACCATCCGGAAACGATGGCAAAATTAGTATTTTAATAACAGGGGAAGATAAACTCATTGTCATAAGAGTAATCGACAATGGAATAGGAATGGATAAGAACACTTTAGATAATTACAACAGAAAATTCAACAGGATAGGACTCGAAAATGTAGATGAAAGGTTAAAAATACTATTCGGTGAGAAGTATGGTTTAACAGTAGAAAGTGCAAAAATTTCCGGAACAACTGTTAAACTCACTATTCCGCGCAGAAAGGGCAACCAATGAGTAATGTTCTAATTGTTGAAGATGAAAAAGCTGCAATAGAAAGAATTATAAACATGGATGTGTGGCATAAAAGTAATTTTCGAATCTGCGGTACGGCATCGAACGGTAGAGAAGCACTTATAAAGTATAAAAAGACCAGGCCGGACATAATAATAACAGATATTGAAATGCCTGTAATGAACGGTTTGGATTTTTTAGCAGAAATAAGAAAAAAAGACACTTTAACAAAGGTGATAATTTTAAGCTGTTATGAAAGTTTTGCATATGCAAAAAGGGCAATCCAGTTAGGAGTGCAGGACTATCTAATAAAAGATTTCCTGGAGGAAGGGGCTCTCTATTCAGCACTATTAAATGCAAGCCGGATAAAAACATCCCGTACCCTTAAGAGAGAAGAAAAAGAAAACCGGTATTCATCTGTTGAATTTAATTCAAAACTTTTTGAACTTTTAGAGGAGCATGATGATAGTATTCTAAGTGATTTAAAGCAAAGGTATAACTCCTTTAATGAATTTCTGCTGCTCTATATTCATATTGATCAATTCAACGAAGAAACGTCAAATATAAAAACAATTGCAGAATGCATCTTAAAAGAATTGGAATTAAACTTGGTGAGTCTGGTTTCCTATATGGGACAGATGTATTACGCTGTTCTGCTTTTTTTTAAAAATGGTGAAAGCCATCCGCCGGTAGTTCTCGAAACAGCATCAAATATCATTCAACAAGTGGAAAACACATACCAGCTTTCTCTAACCATATCTATGGGAAAGCCTTTTAACAGTATGGATAAAATAGAAGATGAATATATTAATGTTCAGAATCTCATAAAATACAGAGTTTTCTTGGGCCGGGGAAAGGTAATTCTACCGGAAAGTATCGAAAACCTCATTTCCCTTGACCCCGTTATTCTTGAGAAGAAAATATCAACTCTAAGGCATGCCATTATCAAAGACGACGAGGATACTTTTTTTTACACTCTAAGTCAGCTTTACGAAAGGGATATGGCAGGGATGATTCAATACAACTATATAGAATATGTTAATTCCAATTTAATTTCCATTCTTATAAATTTTCTTAATAAGAAAAATGCAAATGAGCTTGATACTTTTACAGGAGATATTCTTGAATTACAGGAATTAAAAAAGCTAGAAACCATTCGTGAAATGCACGAATGGTTTAAAAAGAAGTTTACCCAGAGCTTTAAACTTGCAAGGGAAGCAGAGGAAAAAATTTCAGATAACGTAATTGTTCGTGAAATATTAAGTATAATACGAAACGAGTATAAGAACGATTTATCCGTAGAAAGTATTGCAAAAAAGGTTAAAATCCATCGGGTCTATCTTAATCGGCTCTTTAAAAGAGAAACAGGAAGTACCTGTTATGACTATATCCAGAAATTCCGCATTGAAAAAGCGAAGCAGCTTCTTGAAACTGAGAATAAAAAAATATCGGAAGTTGCAAAAGAAAGCGGTTTTAGAAATTACGACCAGTTCTGTGTTGCTTTTAAAAAGAATACAGGAGAAACACCAACAAATTTCAGAAAAATTAATAAAAATATTTGACAAAAAATATAATATGTCCTATAATTCTTTACAGGATAAGGAATTAGGTTTCTTTCCTGGGTAAAAGGTTTCTTTTTAAGGTATCTTCCCGAAAAAGTTTCCAAAGTTTCTTATCCAAGTTTAATTAATCCTAATTTAAGGAGGACATATGAAAAGGTTCAACAAAATCCTGTTGCTTGCAGTGAGCTTGATTTTCGTTTTTGCGGGAACAACTCTTTTTGCAACGGGAACACAGGAACAGAAATCTGCTGCTAAGGCAGAACCGGCAAATGCTAATGTTCAGCATGTTGTTCTAAACAACAACACACCCAGCGACAAGCTGGAAATTTTCTCATGGTGGGCTGGCGACGAAGGCCCGGCTTTACAAGCGCTAATTAAGGTCTTTGAAAAACACTACCCAGATGTTAACGTTATTAACGCAACAGTAACCGGAGGGGCCGGAGTTAATGCAAAGGCAGTATTGAAAACCAGAATGCTCGGCGGAGCACCACCGGATTCTTTCCAGGTGCATGCTGGCCAGGAATTAATCGGAACATGGGTTATTGCAAACAGAATGGTTGACTTAACACCGCTTTTTAAACAGCAGGGATGGATGAAAGTTTTCCCAAAGGACCTTCTAAATTTAATAGGCACCAAAGACGGAATCTGGTCTGTACCTGTAAACGTTCACAGATCTAATGTTATGTGGTATGTACCTGACAACCTAAAAAAATGGGGAGTATCAGTACCGCAGTCATGGGACGAATTTTTCAATATAGCGGATAAACTGCAGGCCCAAGGTGTTACACCTCTGGCTCTTGCACAGGCATGGACAGTTAAGCACTTGTGGGAGAGTGTAGCTTTAGGCGTTCTCGGACCGGATGACTATGAAGCACTCTGGAACGGTACATTATCATGGACAGACCCGAAAGTCGTGAAGGTCTGGCAGACTATGGATAAAATTCTCAAATATACCAATAAGGATGCAGCTTCACTGTCATGGCAGCAGGCAACCGATATGGTTGTTAAGGGGAAAGCCGCTTTTAACATTATGGGTGACTGGGCATCCGGATATATGTCAACTACTTTAAAACTCACTCCTAAAAAAGATTACGGATGGGCTCCTTCTCCCGGGACAAAAGGAAATTTTATCTTCTTAGCAGACAGTTTCGGACTTCCTGTGGGAGCAAAAAATCCGGATGCAACTGTAGCCTGGCTAAAAACCTGTGGTTCCAAAGAAGGACAGGATGCATTTAACCCGCTTAAAGGTTCTATTTCTGCACGGACAGATTCCGATTTATCTCTGTATAATGTTTACTCAAAATCTGCAGCAAAAGATTGGGCAAGCAATAGAATCGTCGGAAGCCTTACACACGGTGTAGTGGCAAACGAAGGTTTTATGAATGATTTTTCATCTGTTATAGAAATGTTCTTAAACAACAGAAACCCGCAGCAGGCTGCCAATGCATGTCAGGCAATCGCAATTCAGAACGGTATTGGAAAATAACTGAATATAAGTTAATCTATACGGGCTTTAAATTAATAAAGCCCGTATATTTACTAAAGAGAGAGAATTAATGCCTGCAACAATTTCCAGGATTCACAAAAGGGACACAATTAAATCTGTACTAATTGTAATCCCGTCTATTATCCTCATTGGTATCTTCGTATATGGTTTTATCGGGAATACTATATACACTTCTCTAACAGACTGGGGAACAAAAGCCGGCCTTGCTCTGCATCCTGTAAAGCACTTCATCGGACTCAGCAACTATAAAAGCCTCTTTACCGGTTTCATTCACGGCAGATTCAGGCAGGACCTTGTTAATATGGTTTTTTATTCTATCTTTTTATTAACAGGGACATTATTATTAGGATTCTTTTTGGCAGTACTTCTCGACCGTTCCGTAAAATACGAAGGCTTTTTTAGAACCGTCTTTCTCTACCCCATGTCCCTTTCTTTTATAGTTACCGGTACAATATGGAGATGGCTGTTAGCCCCAAGCGGAGGCGTAAATCTTATACCTAAACTATTCGGTCTGCCGAAGAGTAATTTTTTATGGATAAGCAACAGGCAGGCTGTTTTAATATTTAACTGGCAGAATATTATAACAATTCTCTTAGTTCCTTTTGCCTTAATTATGATATACCTTTTAATCAGAAATATTTTAAAAAGAAACAGAAATAAAGTAATAACCTACTCAATACTTTCTCTGCTTTCATTTCTCTATATTTTTGTATTAAAAAATATTCTCCCGCCTATACTTCCCTTTAAAGAGTTGCACGGGTTTAAGCTCGCAACAATCGGCATTATAATTGCAGCCATATGGCAGTATTCGGGATATACAATGGCCCTTTATTTGGCAGGTTTAAGAGGGCTCCCTGCTTCTATAAGAGAGGCTTCGAAAATTGACGGCGCCACCGAATTTCAGTACTACATTAAAATTGCAATTCCAAATATAAGGCCAATTACCTTAAGTGCAGTCATTATACTATCTCACATTTCACTAAAAATGTTCGACCTCATCTATGCTATGGCAGGAGCTGATAATATAAATACCGGCCATCCTTCCATAAATATGTATTTAACAACATTCAGGGCAAACCAATTTGCAATGGGAGCAGCCATGGCTGTTATTCTTTTTATTATTGCAGCTCTCTTTATTATTCCATATATGCTGCATTCACATAGAGAGAGACAGGGTAAATGAGAAAAATCAACATTAACATAAACAAGAAATTATTCTACGCTTTTCTCACACTCCTCGCGCTTATTTATTTAATTCCGCTTTACATGGCTTTAGTTACTTCCCTTAAGAATCCGGCAGACATCAATCTACTTACCTCATGGGCTCTTCCCAAACACATTAACTTCGGTGGTTTTACACAGGCCTTTTCTCTTTTAAAGACTGACGTTTCCAACAGTCTTATTTTAGCTTTCAGTGCCACAATCATTTCCGCATTTGTGGGTTCCATTAACGGCTACGTTTTCTCCAAGAATAAATTTAAAGGAAGCGAAACAATATTTACACTGCTGTTATTCGGTATGTTTATTCCGTATCAGATAATTTTAATCCCTCTATTCCAGCTGTTAAAAACTATAGGCCTATACGGTTCTCTAACAGGTCTAATCCTTGCACATGTAATTTACGGCATACCAATTGTTACTCTTATATTTCGTAACTTCTACGATCAAATTTCAAATTCCATTATGGAGTCCGGAAGACTCGACGGAGCAGGTTATTTCGGGCTTTATTTCCGGCTAATACTGCCCCTCTCTATTCCGGGCTTCGTTGTAGTCGGAATATGGCAATTTACACAGATATGGAACGAGTTTCTCTGGGGAATAACACTTACCCGGAAAAGTGCAAACCCTATTACCGTGGGTTTAGCCCAGCTGGCAGGCGGTCAGGCTGTAAGCTGGAACATACCGATGGCCGGAGCCCTTATGGCAGCAGTTCCTGTCCTTATTATCTATATTTTCTTAGGAAAATATTTTATCAAGGGCCTGTTATCCGGTTCTGTAAAGGAATAAGGATAAAGGCTTCCCCTTCCCTGCAGGACACAATTACGGAGTGTATTCCCATCTAAAAACAACGGATACAGGAGTATGATCAGAGAGAGGTTTCTCATCTTCATCGATAAAATCACTATCTTCTGCAATATATCGAATCGGAGTAAATTTTACTCTATTCCCATTTCTAAACAGCACCTTGTCTATTCTGTCTTCTTCTGCATTTAAGAATGTTCTAACATCTTTCAATTTAAGCTCTTTTATCAATTCACCGAGAATACGTAAATCCTCGGGCCGTTCGCGTTTTAAATTCCAGTCACCAGCAATAATTACTGCCCTCTCGGTTCGCCCCTCTTTAACATTATCTATTAACTGTTCCGCCTCTGCTTTTCTTGCTTTAGAGTCCCCTTCTCCATGTCCTGCATCCATATGCAGGTTGTATATATCTATAATGACACCGGGGAAAATTTCATGTCTGGCGAAGGAAAAACCCTTTGGTGCAAGCACATCGCTGTCGTTTGTTAGAATACCGTAACGTTTTCGCCATTCCTTGCGGTAGTAATTTTTAAAAGGAAAATTCGAAAGCCTGTTAAGCCCGTCACCTGTTAAAAAAAGGCCCCCTTTGGACTTTTTGGATTTATAGGGATGCCTTGAGTATTTTAAGATTTCTTTATGAAAATAGAAATCTTCCTGCAGAAGTGCAATATCAAATCTATTTAAGAGCCGTGATATTATCTCTGTGTTATGCGATGGGGTACTCTTCGAAATAAAATCCGGCAGCCCTGCGATATTGTAAGTAACAAGAGAAAAAATACCCGACTTGTATGTTTTCAGGGGCTGCCCGAAACTATCTCTTAAGGTTTCATTTCTATTTTTCACAAAGCACCCTGTTAAAAAATCAGCACTAAAAAGAAGCACAGTAGTTGTAATATTTCCCGCAATAACTTATCTTTCACCTGTTTTTTTTATTATATGATAGCCGAACTGAGTTTTAACTATTCCGCTTACTGCACCATGTCTTAACTTTTTAACAGCATCCTCGAAGGGTTTTGCCATTTTGCCAGGCCCGAACCAACCCAAATCTCCTCCCTTTGCTTTGCTGGGGCATGTGGAGAAATCCCTGGCAAGCGCCTGGAAGTTCTTGCCCTTCTTAACATCTTTTAAAAGCCGTTCCGCAAGGGCTCTATCCTTAACAAGAATAT
>QNBI01000039.1 GCA_003641675.1 Spirochaetota bacterium
AGAACAACCAGAACAACCAGAACAATCGCAGGAACCCCAGCCAGAAGAAATATCTCCGGAAGAAGAATCTTCTACAGAAGAAGTTACTGAGGAAATATCTCTGGAAGAAAAGCCATCCGTGGAAATGCCGCATACAGAAGAACTACCCGAAGAAATTGAGCTGGAAGAACTTCCACCCGAAAAACCCGAGCAGCCGGAAGCAAACGAAGAATTGGAGTCGGAACTTCCGGAAGCGATAGAACTTGAACCGGTAACAGCGGAAACACCGAAAGAAATTGAACTCGAAACCCCTGAGATAGAATCACCTCAAGAATCTGAGACGGAAACATTGTCATCAGAAGCTCAAGAAACCGATTTAGCCGAAGATCTTGAATTGGAACTTCCAGATGAAATCGAGTTGGAAGAAGAACCTTCTACAGAGGAAATTGATCTTGAATCCCTTGAACCTCTCGAAGACTTGGAATCTTCTGCGGAAGAAATACCCGAACCAATTACAGAAGAAGAGGAACCGGTAAATGTAGAACCTGAGGAAATTGAGCTTCCCGAAGAAACTGTTAGTTTAGAAACAGAAAAGGGTGTTTCTGAAACTCCTGCAGAAGCGATAGAAGCAGAACCCAATAAAACAGAAACTTCCGAAGGTGAAGAAACAAGCAATATCCCTGAAGATTTAAAATCAGAGATTAAATCCGTACTGACCTATATGGACCAGCTTCTTGAATCACTCCCCGAAGAAAAAATACAGGAATTTGCAAAATCCGAATATTTCGGTGTTTATAAAAAGCTGTTTGAGGAATTGGGATTAGGGAACTAATGGGTTTACTTGACAAAGTAACTACCTTAAAAAGCCGGAAATCTTTAGCAGCAAAAGGGCTTTTAGCAAAAACCTTATCCATAGTTAACTCAGAGAATATTATCGAAAATCCTAATAAACAGGGAAGTTCTTTATTAGCCACATCTATTACGCAGGAAGAACTAGACAGATTAAGCCATGAAAATAAAAAAAAGCGTAAAATGGAAGAAGATAAGCTTTTAAAGAGAGCCTCTTCTATAAAACCAGCAAATGTCCCCCTAACATGGAAGAACTCTCACCAGCCCATACCTAAGTATTATGGCCCGATAATCCAGAAACAGGAAGTGGACAATCTTTTTAAAAAAGTTTCCGGAAAAGAAGGCAGCAAGGCTGTTCATTCTGCTCAAAATGTTGAAACAGATTTTATTGTGTCATTAAAACAGGATATTGCCAAAACAGAAGAAGGAATAGAAACGCCGGCATTTCTGTTTTCTTTAATCAAGGAGAAACTTAATATAATTAAAGGAGCTATCCTTCTGTACGATCCGGTCAAAATGCTTTTTGTACCATGGGCTAGCTGCGGATATGATGAAACTACTCTGCATCATCTTCGTATTCCTCTCGGTTTTTCAGAATCCTTTAATGAAACAGCGGAAGGAAAAACTCTTATTCTAAAGAGCAAGACTGAATTAGCACCCTATAAAAACTTTTTTTCCAATAGAGAGTTTAATCTTCTTTCACAGCTTATTATTAAGCCTTTTATTTTCAAAAATAAACTTCATTCTATACTTATACTAAGCGATATCGGCAAAATAGAAGACAGTCTCTCGCTTAAAGACATTCTGGATGATATTTCATATGTCTTTTCAGAAAAAATATACAACGCACGGGAACAGAAGATGCAGCTTTTAAAAAAAATAGAACCAGAAGTATTGGATTCTTTGGAAAAGGCAATTGATAAACATATAACCTACGCTTTAGAAAAAAATAATAAACCTGCATTAATTCTTATATCTCTAAATGACTTTATTAGGCAGATCGCTGCGGAAACCAGTAATATGATAGATCCTTACAGAATAAGTGAAGATATTTATAAAATACTTCGTTCTCTTTTCTACAGTATGGGAAGCGTATTCGAATTAGAAGGCGGCTCTTATATGGTTTCTATTTTTAAGATTAAAAAGCCCGATTTTGACATGATTTTTCATCAGACTTCCTACGTTATACGTCAATTCTTTGTTAATGTTAATAAACAGCAATTTGAAAGTCCGGATATAAAAGTTTCCTATAAACAATACCCTGAAAACGGAAATAATTCCAAAGAACTCCTCGCAGATTTAATTTAGCAGTACTCCATGTATTCGAAAAACCTAAAAAAAAAAGATAGTTATCCAACAATATCAATAAATAATATTCAACTACACTCAAATTATAATCCTAAAAAAGAAGCGGAAAAATTCATAAGGGCAAAATGTCCCGATTTAAAATGCAGTCCATCTGCTGTTATAATCTTAGGAGCAGGGTTGGGTTATCTGACAGAAGTACTCAGAAAAGTATTTTCCGGAATTAAAATAATCACTATATACTATTCCGATACAGTATTCGAAAATGCCTTTCTGTATGGTTCTAAATCATGGCACAATAAACTTAATGTCAGTCTTTCCAGTTTTCTCAAGAGTAATTTAGGAGAACTTGATATCGAAGGATTATTAATAATAGAATGGCCGCCTTCCGCCCATGCAGTACCTTTAATTTCTAAATATGTCAATAGAGTCATGCATCAGACAATCAGTGAACTTACCGGAAATTTTAGAACAACATTAAGTATAGGTAAAAGATGGATAAAAAATACATTTTACAATTTTTTATATATAAAACCTGATTTTCGCATTAATTTTAATTCTATGAACCTGCCAGTTCTTATTACAGCTTCGGGCCCTTCTCTTAACTCTGTCGCTGAAGTCATTAAAAAATACAGAGATAAGTATATTTTATTATCTCTTCCATCTTCACTTCTTTTTTTAAAATCCATAAATGTAGAGCCCGATATAACGATTGTTACTGATCCGGGGTTCTATTCTTTTTACCACTTTAAGAATTATTTCAATTCGCATATTCGTGTTGCTATGCCCTTATCGGCTCCTCCTAATTTACACAATCTTCCTTTTCACTTTACATATTTTGTCCAGCCTTATTTCTTTGAAAAAGATATTTCTGACTATGCAAAACTTAATTTAGAAACAATACCTTCGGGCGGTACAGTCGCCGCCTCCGCTCTTGAACTGGCCCTCAGGCTAACTTCCGGACAAATTATTTTTGCAGGATTGGATTTTTGTTACAGTGATATTAAATCCCATGTAGAACCGAACTCTTTTGATTTTTATTATTACCTTAATTCTACAAAAATTAGACCTCTCTACTCAGAATTATTTCTATATGCTCTAGAAAGAGCTCCCAAACAAATAATAAATAATGGAGAAAAATATCGTATTTCAGAAACACTTTCAGCCTATGCAGGCTATTTTAACAGCTTGCCATCTATTGCTGCAAATATTCCAAGAAAAAATATATTCCGCCTTTTACCTTCGCCTGTTGAGCTTAATAATATTAATAATCTTGCTTTACCCGAATTTATTAAACTAATGGCAAAAATAAACAGTAAAAAGAACATTAACCCCTTTAAAAGCGCAAAGAAATATCCTTCATTTAAAGTACGTAAAAGTATTCTTAGAAATCTGTTAAAAAATTGGCTTCTAATTATAAATAAAGCGGAATTAAAGTTAATTTCTACTGGGGAATTAGCTGCTATTATTGATAACATTCAGTTTATAAACCTTTCATATTATATTGTCCCTCAGCTGCTGATAGAATTAAAAAGATCTGCAAGACTTAAAGGCAAACTAAACGCCATGGAGAAAGCGGCACTAATCTTTAAAGAGGAGAAGATATTCTTAAACAGATTAATAAGAATGGTGGAAAAAGCTGAACTATAATGGAAAAAAAGCAAATATATCAGCGCAATATGCTGGCACTATCCAACAGCAATCCTGAACTTACCGCCTATATCACGAGTCTGGAAAACAGAACACCTTTAAAAATTATCACATCAAAAACCGGCTATCCCGTACCCGCAGTTTCTAAAAGAGGCCGATTTATCCCATTTCATTCAACATTCGACCCTATAAAGGAAGGGTATCGTTATTTAAAAATGGGATCAAAAAATGGCTATAAAGTAGTTTTTGGATTTGGGGCAGGTTACCATATTTTACCGTTTCTTCCCATAAAAACTATTTCCGGCATTATAGTTATTGAAAAAGATGCGGGGTTGTTTAAATCCATTCTTGAATCTATAGACCTGCGGAATATATTGCTCGATTCCAGAGTTAGAATACTTATTGATCTTCCGCCTGAAAAAATCAAAGAATATATTCTCACGCATTACTTTCCTGCGATTTTCGGTGATTTACAAACTCTATATCTTCGCTCGCGCTATTCAATGGAACAGAGTTATTTCGAAATAATTATCCAGGCTATTAAAGACGTTATTAGCAAAATCGCAGATGACTATACCGTGCAAGCTCATTTCGGTAAAAAATGGTTTATTAATACACTATCCAATCTGCCAGTTGCACAAAACACTTCAATAACAATACCTCCCGTTCATAGTGTAATTGTTACCGGTGCAGGACCTTCACTGGAAGATCAGATTACGCAAATAAAGGCCCTTAAAAAGGATAATTTTCTTCTCGCAACAGACACATCCCTCCCCGTGCTTTTAAATCATGACCTTCTCCCCAACCTTGTAATTTCCATTGATTGTCAACAGATAAGCTATCACCATTTTCTTCAGGGTTATCCTAAAGGAATTCCACTTGTACTCGATTTGGCATCTCCCCCTATTTTAACGCGTCAAACAGATAAAACTATCTTTTTTTCCAGCGGACATCCATTTTCACTCTATGTTTCAAAAAATTGGAGACATTTCCCTATAATTGATACCTCCGGGGGGAATGTAACACATGCTGCGTTATCATTAACAGAAAAACTACAGGCTAAGCGTATCTACCTTTTCGGTGTTGACTATTCGTATCCCCAGGGTAAAGCATACTCCAGAGGCACTTATATTTACCCTCTTTTCCGTTCTATTGAGTCACGTGTTAGTCCTCTGGAGAGCCTGCTTTTTACTTTTATTATGAGAAATAAGAGTATAGAGAAGATTAAAAATAACGGAATGATAATCTATACAACTAAACCTATGAGCAGTTACAGGGTACGCCTGGAATATTTAATAAATACAATGGATATAGAAGTTATACAGAAAACATGTATGGGAAAACCTCTTAATATAAAAGAAGCAAACCATCCTTTATCTAAAACAGGTACTTTCCATACATTATTCTCTGCAGGAAAGTCCGAAAAGAGCTGGCTTGAATTTATTGAGGAATACCATAAAAAGGTAAGACAGCTGCCCCCACCCTATTCACCTATTAATAAATACTTTAAAAGTCTCTCATCCGAAGATAAAAATATCTGGTTAACTCAATTTCCTGCTGCAGCAGCAATTAGAGAAACGGAAGATATTCATGAATTAAAGGGCACAGATATTCTGGAGAAAGTAAAAGTATGGTCTCTATCAAAAATAGATAGAATTGTTAATCAGTACAGATAGATTATTCCTGCATATCCCACAAAAGAACCGGAAGGATATACCGTATTACTTGTATAATGCTCAAGAAGAACGCTCTGCGTACTCCCCTTGGCCAGGGCATAGCTTAAAGCGGCAGCAGCACCGCCTGCAGAACATGCAGATTTATTTCTGTTTGCATGTTCAATCGCTTCCTCTGCTTTAAAATTAAGCAAGTAATCAATAAACCCTTTATCGTTAACATCCAAAACCCACTTTACAGCTTCATCCCCTGTTCCTCTTGGCATAAATCCATAGTTGGGCCCATAATGAGTTAGATCTGTTGATCCTATTACTGCAATTTTTTTATCCATCTTCTCCGATGCATCAGCAATAACACGGCCTAAGCTAACAGCATCTTTCGACGGAGCAGCTCTGCATCCCAGGAATTTCACCTTTGGAAACAGATACTTTATAAAGGGTATTTGAATTTCCACGGTGTTATCGGCATATCTGTCTTCCTTTACAGACAAGTTTTCTTTTAGATATTCCAACAAATCATAATCCGATTCTATTATTCCAAAGGGTGTTTCATAGCCCTCTTCAAAAGCTGATAGAATTCCATCGCTTTTATGAAGGTGTCCACCCACAACAACTACAGTCTTGATATCAGAAGCTAACGCAGTTAAAACAGATAAAGCTATTCGCCCGGAAAATTCCCAACCTGCGTGAGGTACTATTCCTGCAATAGCATTATCGTATTTCTGAGCAAAAGAAGAAATCATTCTTTTTATAGCTAATTCGGTTTCCGAGGCAGTATCTGGATACCAGCCTGGCGGCAATGATCGTGTTCTAATTTTCATTTTAACTTTCCCAATTAAATAATATATAATTATTAACCGTTAGTCTATAAAAATATAGTTCACAAAAATTATATTATGAATATAATATAAACATGAAAAATGGCATTAAGGTATTTTCAGTATTTTCTCTTTTCTTCTTCCTTTCCTTTTTTTTATATTTTGGTTTTATTATAAAAACAGAGTTTACAAATACTTATACAAAAAACGAACAGAATTTTGCAGAATTAAAACTCAGAGTTTTGTCGATTTATCTCATTTCATCCGATCTAAAAACCGACTATTTCAGCAGAAGAATGCACGAACTGCTAAAGAGTTATCATAGGCTCATTGCCTTTTCAATAAGTGACCGATCCGGAACTGTCCTTTATACAATTACCAAAACCAGATCTATTCTTGATAATAAAAATAAGTCTCACGCCATCTCGAATTCATTAAATCCTGTTTTTTTTACTGTTTTCAATGCTCCGATATCATTATCCGCTGCAAATATTTCATCTGTTAAAGCCGTCTATAGGTCTTTCCAGGTTAAAAATATTTACCCTATTTTAAAAAATGCATTTTTTGCCATTATTACCTTTCTCATTATTACCTTAATCTATCTTCTCTATCTTGTTACTGCAAGGGATATTAAAGGACATACAGAAATATATTCTCCCTTTTCCAACCTCGTCTGGAAAGATCACCTTATGTCCTCTCTTGAAAATGAAATTGAAAATAGTTATGCAGAGAAAAACAATTTAACTTTATCTATAATATCAATTGATAATTTTAAGAATTTACCAAATAAAGAACTGATCTATCTCAGAATAGCAACTATTTTAAAAACTAATTTTCGAAGCAAAAAGTTCCTTTTTGAGTGGTATTCCGGTTATGCTATTATTATGCGAAATACAGATATTCCAGAGGCGCTTCTAAAAATTAAAGAACTCAAAAAACAAATTGCTAATTCCATAACAGGGGTTTCTAATGTACGTATTTCCGCAGGTTTATCATCCAGAAACGGAAGATACCTAAATGCAGATACACTCTACAGAGAGGCTAATACCGCTCTTTTAAAAGCCCAAAAAGAGGGAAATAGTATAATAGCCTTTAATGCCGATCCGGAAAAGTTCAAAGTTCTGCATTTACAAGCTACATAGAATATATTAATTCCGGCCTTTTCTGCCCATGCAGTCTTAACAGCTGCAGGAGCCAGAACACTAACCCTAATGCCGAAATCGTTAACCTCATTCAGGAGAGCTCTTGAAAAACCATCTACCCCGTGTTTCGCAGCAGTATATACAGCAAGTCCCGACCGGGCACGTATTCCTGGGATCGAAGTTGTATTTATAATGTGTCCGTTTTTTCTTTTTTTCATATAGGGCAAAACTGCCCGGCAGCCGTAGAGAGTAGCTATAAGGTTTACCGCAATACCTCTGTCTATTTCTTCAATATTTAATTCATCAAAGGGAGCACTCTTAATACCTGCACCTATATTGTTGAATAGAACATCAACTTTTCTGAATATTTTTACCGTACCGTCTATAAAGTGTTTTGCATTATCCCATTTGGTCATGTCACTTGGAAAATATTCAGCTATCCCTCCTATATCTTTTTAATAGATTTAAGGCGCTCCTCACGGCGCGCTGTCAGCGAAAGAGAATACCCCTTCTTCGCCAGTAATAAGGCAACCGCCTCACCTATTCCCGAAGACGCTCCGGCGATTGCCACTACTCTTTTATTTTGCAATTACTTTTTCTCCTTCGTTTTGTTATTCGTTTCTTTCTTTACCAGTTTAAGAGAGTCAAGAGATTTAAAAATTCTCTTTAGCTGCCATACACTAACAGCGTAAATATATTTCCCTTTAGCGAGTTTAACATAGAACTGTTCTGCATCATTTTTTTTGTTTCCTACAATTAAGGAATATTTATCATTATTCTGCATAGTAAAAGAGAATATTGTTCTTGAGTTAGTAATACCAGCTTCTTCTTCTGTAAATGCAGCTTCAAAACTATTTCCCTCTATTGAAATCAAATCATCTAGAAGGACACCGGCTTTTTCATCATCTATGTTAAATGACGTATTACCTTCTACCTGCCATACCGACCCCTTTTTGGAATCTCCCTTAAACAGAGTATAGGACATCGTTTTTAACTTATCACTTTTATCAAAAACCATATCCTTTTTAACTGTAATTTTTATAATATCATCTTTTTTTACGTTCTTCGGTAATATTTTGAGATATGACCAGAAATCACTCTTTATATTTAAATAGTAGGAGAAGGATAAGGAATCTGTCTGTATGACCTCATTAGATTTTGAAGATCTAACGTAGTATCCTTTGCCTCCCAAACCTTCTTTTCCGATATACAGATCGCTGATTATTTTGTTGTTTTTATCATAGAGTATAAAATGCTTTGCAGTATCTTTGGTTACATCAAATTTCTTCCAGTTATCCGGATTATTTGTAATTATTTTTGATTTTTTAACCTTCCTTACAGCATCTATGAACCTCTCAATTTTATCCTTATCTGCAGGGAATGGTTTATTATCAATAGAAAGCGTCCAGCCATTGCTGTTCTTAGCTATTTCTATTTCACCGTCTTTACTCTTAATTTTTATTTTCCACACCTTATCTTTTTCTATACCGGATAATATGGGCACATTGGCCTTTCTCTGTTCCACACGCTCCGGTGAAAATATAATACCAAGAACGTAGCCTATTACGAGAACGCCAAGAACTATGCTTAAAGTAATTATTTTTCGCTTAAAATTCATTTTAATCCTCCCGCTTCATAGATGCTAACCTCTTCTTTCTTCGTGCCAAAAACCTAAATACCCCATAGAGTATAACAAGTAGAGGAACTAAAACGACATTAACTATTTGAGAAAGAAGCATCACAGTAACTCTCTTCTTAATATTCTGTATCTTATTTAGCCGTGTATCTCTCGTTACTCTCGTTTTTATACTAAGCAAATCTTCACTATGCGAAAGCCATTCTGCACTGTTCTCCACAAAATCGGTGTTGTAATTTGCATCTGTATATTGCAGCAAATTCGATACAAAATCCGAATCCCCGATTACAACAATACGTGTTTCGGCACTTTTTTTCTTTATCTCCTTCCAGTCTCTTGTTTCTCCTTCCCTCTTGGGAATTTGCATGCCGCTGAAATAACTGTTAAAAGTCCCTGTTACCGTATAGCCAAGATTATACTGCCCTTTCGTATCATTGCCGATATAAGCAAAGCTGCTTGCCTGATACGGATTTGTCATAAATCGTTCTTTCATGACCCATGCATCTTTGGTTGTTTTAATAATTGCCTCCGCTTTTTCGCCCTTCTTTTTTAACCAGGTCAGTGGGCTCGCCCAATAGAGATCCAATCCGGAAAATCTAGCCGTTATAGGGTTGTCCCTTGCAACAAATTGAGATGAAATAGTTATCCACTCCGGATATTTTCCAAGGACCTGCCACATTGTCTGGCCGAAAATCTGTCTTGGAATCCTAAAATCTTTACTGTATTTATCCAGCACCATTTCTCTTTTTACTTCTACACCGTATTCTTTTAACATATCGAGAAGGGGTGATTTATCCATCTTCGATGCTACAAGGTTGTTACGCATATC
>QNBI01000040.1 GCA_003641675.1 Spirochaetota bacterium
ATAATTGTAAACCCGTTGTTAGAAACTTTTATAGTCCCAGGTTCACCGAAATCCCCCTTATACACTCCTCTTTCCCAGAGAATAGCCTTATCCTGCATATCGTACAGCAAAAAGTAGTACTCATATTCCTGATCGTCGGGGCGTGCTGTAAACACAGCAAACCTTCCGTTTTTTGATATACTTACAGGATTATAGGGATGATCAATACCAAGCCATTCTTTGTGGAATTTTCCCTTTGCCGCATTCAGCAGAGCGGGGTAATTTATTGCGGGCATATTAATTCCTTTGGGTTTTTTACTTTTAATTGTCTTTAAATCGGCCAGACTTCTAACTTCGTCAAAATTATATAAATTACCGAGATAACCGTATCCATGTGTGTACTGATAGAGGTGATCGGATACATTTATATCAAATGCATCTGTAGAATCAAAGGTGCCCAGGAAAATACGTTCTCCCTGGCTATTTAATATACTCAGAACCTCGCCGTCAAAAATAAATTTTCCATCAGGACTTATTGCAACATTCGATACAAAACGGCCGCTTTTTCCTCCGAAAGGCACAAAACAGTACGACCACTTAATATCTGCACCTTTTAATTCTGAGTTTGATATTCTGTTGCCGAATATATTAAGAGCATCTACAATTTTATCCTTCGCAGGCGCCGAGTATTCTAAGTTTATTACTTTTTTAAGCTCTTTAAGGTAAATAGTAACTTTCCTCTTTGTTCCATCCCATTTCCCGTTTCCTGTTATATACTCAAATCTATGTAGCGAATGTATGTATCCGATAATATCCTTATAGATTAAGGAAAGATTCTCCGTATCCTTTGCATAGAATGTTTTTCCGTTAGAAACACTGCTTATCGTCTCCAGAGTCTTCTTATCCACACCATTTCCAAGGCCGATCGAATATACCGGAATACCTGCTGCTTTGAGTACGGTTTTAAGCTGTGGAAATGTCATTTTGCTTCCCGGGCCGCCGCTTGCATTTTCATCTTTTCCGTCTGTTAAAAGCACTATAAGATTTAAACCCCTGTTTTTATCGGGATTTATCGACAACTTGTATATGCCGGCGGATATGGAATCGTAGAGGGCCGTTGCCCCGTTTGCCTTTATTTTCGACAACGTATTCAGTAATTCATCCCTGTCATTTGTAAAATCAGTTAAGGGCTTTACTTTTGAATCGAAATCGACAAGCATTATATTATCCGCATTGTCCATTTCTTTTAACAGACTCGAAGCAGCTGAGAGCACCTTATCCATAACCCCCCGCATACTTCCGCTGGAATCTATGATCATCACAATATTCGACTTGGCGTGGTCATAGTCTCCGTCTCCCCATACCTTGGCATAAAATTTATCCTCAAATAACTCTATAGCATCTTCCGATATACCGTCTGCATATTTACCGTTTTTATCTATTGTATTATAATAGATCCGCAGCAGCGGAAATTGAGATTTATCCAGAGACTGGATATTTACTTTCGCTATTTCATCCGAACTTATTAAAGAAAGACTCACAAAAAAGAAAAGCAGCAAAAAGATAAATATGGCTAATTTTTTCATTATATACCTCCTAAAGTCATAATAAACAATTAAATTATTCTTGTAAATTAATTTTTATTGGTCACCTGCAAAGGCTGTTATTCCTGCCTTCTAGGATATCCTCAGCAACACAGCGAATATCCTTCATAAATAATTCTTTTTTAATCGGATGAACCCATTTTATGGTATCGAGAACATCGGCCGGAAATGACATAAGGATGTTATAAATAGCAAGCGGGTCTGTTCCTGCTTCCTTTATTTGCGTCTGTTCGATTATTTTTTTCCAGTTAAAATACTTATTTCTCGAAAGAAACACTATATCCACAAAATCTTTGCCTTCATATCTGAATACTGCAGATATTTTATTCGAAAGAATATTTTCCCAGCTGTCAATTTTACCCAGTTCTTCACTGTATATAAAATCACCGAAGTGAGCTTCTATATCATTTACAAGATCGATTTTTAGTTCGATTTTCTCTGCATTCTTTTTTACCAGAAAAATTTGCGAATATTTTTCTAATTTCTTTACACGACTGTAGTCTATTGCAAACTTAAGTTTTTCTCGTGAACTTTCTATAGCTTTAAAAAACTCATCAACATAGCCGCTGAAACGATCGTCATTATTTACAAATAAATCCAGATCTTCTGAATATCTATGATTAAAATAATACCTGCTAAGAGCGGTACCACCTGTTAGATAGAAGGGTATGCCGATTTTTTTTACGATATTCAGCACTCCATCCTGTATAGGATACAGCTTCTCCCTGTAATATTTTTCTTGCGAATTCATATTTATCCTGCATCTCTTTAAATCGTAATTTTTTTATTATATCCTCTGTAAGAATTTTTCCAAGCTCTTCCTTTCCGAATAGCTCCAGCAGATCGTACCATGACAGCCTTTCAAGAGCCCTTATAATAATTTTCTCCCTGTTAAAAGTACCAATCCGATCTCTTTTACCCTTAATAACTTCGTATAAAAGTTCAGGGTCTATATCGTAATCCCATATAATAGTTTTTAATATTTCTTTAACCCTTATCGGTAGACTCTTTTTCAATTTACTCATAATGCGTTTTTTAAACTCTCAATGCCTTGCCCTCCGTGAAGATGCACCGCTGGATCCGCCGCCAAGAATAACAATCAACCCGAGGATAAAACCGAAATTGTACCAATTCCCATTGTTGTGCACCTCATACATTTGTATATTTTTGTTAAAGAGGGATATTATGAATGTTACAGGAGCTATAATACCATTCCATAGACCCTGCCAGAAGCCTGCAATACTTCCTTTTTCACCTTTGGTATTGGTAAGTTCATTGGGACCAGGCGCACAACTTGCTAAAAACATGAACATAATTACCAACATAATAGCAATAAACACTTTTTTCATAATCTCTCCTTCTCATTTATAGGTCTAAAGGTCCAACAGTAGCTTTTTACGTGTTTCATCTTGTCCTAATTCCCATATCGTTGCATAATTCTTTTAACCTGCCGCCTATTGTTAACAGTAGAGCACCTGTTCTCCCTGCAAGTACCGCATACATTAAATCATAAACAGGATATTCCTGCCTATAACTCTCTGCAAACGCCTCATTTACTAAATCTTTTGCCTTGTATAAAACGTCTATCGGAAGCAGTGCGGTATCCAGAGATTCCAGGCAATACTCATAATCAAGATTAATATTGTTTATTTCAAAAATATAAATATCCGGAGCCAAAACAGCATCCGCTCTGCCTAATATTTTCTCAATCTCTTTTTCTCTTATTCTATTCAGTACTAATTCAACAGCCGAACTTGCAACCAGCACTACCTTCATTTTTCTCTATCCTGTCTCACCAGAGCAACCGGATCGGGAATATCATAATACTTTTTTTGAGCAAAACCCTTCTTAATTTTTTCCTGTCATCTTCTAAATCAAGAGCCTTATTTAATATAACTATGGTTTCCTGTGCAAGGCTGCGGTTCTCTGCCTTTGAAAGCTGTACCAGTTTTGTATATATTTCCTCCGGAAGGCCTCTTACCTGAATTGCAGCCATAACAGCCTCCTCTTACATGCAATATACATCTGTTTTGCATGCACATCAATCCTGTATCGATTTTTCATTAATTCAGCTTCCAGGTGACTGCTTGCTGCTAAAAAGAAAGCGGCGGAAAATATGATTAAACTCATCTTCCTGTTCGATTTGCAGATTATGGCCGGCCCCGTCAAGAACAGTAAAGGTCGCACGCGGATAGTGTTTAATAAGCGGAAAAACATCCGTATATCCTACAATGGAATCCTGCTTTCCCGTAAGAATAACCGTTTTTCCTTTATAGTTATCAAAGTATTTTCCTTCCCGGTATTTATCAAAAGAAAAAGCATATCCTTCTCTGTAGTATCTGCGGATAAACCCGCTGTCAACATTAGCAATAGCCGGAAAAATTTCTTTGGAATATCTTTCCCAGGTTCTGCGAGTTTGGATTACAAAGGTTTTGCGGAAATCCTCCGATTCTTTCCGATTAAGTTCACTTAGAAATTCTTCATCTTTCATAATTTCAGTATGCTCAGGAAGGGTCCTTAACCTTTTATCCGGTATTACAACAGGGCACAGCAAAAAAAGCTTCTCTATGCGCTCAGGTACTATAAAGGAAATAGCTCGTGCAAGATAACCGCCGTACGAATAACCGATAACTAAAAAATTCTTATCCCCCACTACTTTGTTTATAAACCCAATAACAAACTCAAGCATTCCATCCGCATTCTTAATTTTATCGGCACCTGTACTTGTGCCCATACCGGGAAGGTCGAAATAAATCCGCTGCCAGCCGGACAATATTTTGGAAGCATTTTCCTGGGACTCCTGCTGCAGGTTCTTAGGAAGTCCCTTAAATACAGGCTCCATGCACCCTTTCATTACCCTGTGGTCTATCCCATAGCCGTGAATGGCAATTACCGGCTTGCCTGTTCCGTATATAGAGTAGCTGCATTTTATACCATTAACAGTAATTTTCATTTTACCCGGCTCCCGGCAGCATGATACTCTGAAACTATAGCCCCATTTCCGAAACAGCTAGTTGCTTCACAGTTTCTATACCGGCTTTAACTGCATTATCTACCGTCTCCGCAACGAGAATATCATCCGAAAAGGCGGAGTCATCACCTATTACAGCCAGTACTGCGCCTGTTAAGAATTGATCTTCCGGGCCGAAGCGGTAACTGCCGTGAGGCTGACCCTTCGTATTCTCCAATTTTGCACTTTTAAGCTGCTGGTTAAATACAGCACCGAGGGTGAAGAGCATGGAGCATTCCATTTCCGATGCTAAAACGCCGCTGTCCCTTAGAATCTTCATATAACCTTCATGCTCTAAAGCCATAGGCCCTTCACGGAATTCTCTCGCATAGAGTGAATCCTTGGAATGCACTACGCCTGTAAAAACATTAGTAATACCAAGTACAGAGCAGGCCCGCCGCGCTGATTCGACAAATGCTAAAGACGCAACCGCAGGAACTTCGCGGGGAGTATAGCATGCCGAAGCTGTTTCATCTCGGACGCTTGCAGTCGGAATAACAAGAGCCCCGACCCTTATATAGGAAGGCTGCACGGAACCTGCCGTGCCTACCCTTAGAATTCTTCTTGCACCGAGACGGTAAAGCTCATTTACTATGATATCAATACTCGGCGAGCCCATTCCGGATGCAACAACGGCAACATCCACCATTTTCCCGTTCGTCTCTACCTGTCCCATATAAAAGTTGTGACACCGGGGATGTTTTTTAACTGTGACATCTTTAAAATGTGCAGATATTTTTGCCGCTCTTCCATCCGAACCCGGAAGTATAATATATCTTCCTATTCCGTCGTTGCCTTTAACATCATCTGCTGTAATGTTCATATGATGAGGCACAAATCCATTATTATCCGATTTTTTCGCTCCCATAAAATGCCCCCTTTCCGGTAACGCCGACAGTTAATTTACCTGCAGAAACCACAGGAATTCATGCATCTTTCCAATTATACATTCTTTTAAACTCCTTTACTATATTATATCCTATCTATTATGGAAGGAATAAATATCCGCGAAATAAATCCGGCGGATGCAGAGGAAATACACCGGATAGACAGTATATGTTTTCCTCCGGATATCGCCTATTCGCTTCCCGGTTTTTTAAGCCTGTTAAATCATATAAATGAACCCGGGGTAAGTAATATTAAGGGATATATAGCCGAAACCGGTTCCGGAACAGCAGGATTTATTATTGCCAGACAGCCAGAGCACCGGAGAGGCCGCCCGACAGAGATTATTACAATAGATATTCTGCCCGAATTCAGAAAAAAAGGGTACGGAGAAAAATTGTTAAGATTTATGGAAAATCATCTTCTTAACAACAGGTGCAGATATATCTACCTTGAAGTCGCAGAAAACAATGACCCTGCATTAAAGCTATATAAAAAGCTCGGGTATAAAATCGCAGAAAAAATCAATGCATACTATCCGGGGAATATAGCAGCATTTCTTATGATAAAAAGATTTTAAACTTAAGCCTTTAGAAAGAAAAACAATTATGTAATATTGTCATGCAGAACATATAAAAGGGTAATGCAGTGAAAAAGCTTTCAGAAGAAATATATAAATCGGGCATGTCGTTTCATGAGTTTTTAAATATCTATACAAGAAACAGAGAATATTTCTTAAAACGCTATACGGAGGATCTATTTGCATCCTTTAGAAAGCGCAAAGACGAAGCTCTACAAATTGTAGAAAAGTTAAAAGCCGGACCAAATTAAATACTATAAAAAGACTTACAGAATACTAAGACTAATCACAAACCCCGCTCTCGGCCCTAAACTTAAGATTAAATCGGTTCTATAGTGCCGGGTGCAAGCTGCTGCGCATTCTTAGAAGCGCACTCCTGCCCCGTTTTAACCGCTTCATCGAGGCTCTTCCCTTTAGAAAGAGCAGAAGCAAGGCCTGCCGTAAATGCGTCGCCGCATCCTATTGTATTTACAGGCGTAACAGGTTCGGCAGGAAGCTTTTCTGTCTTTCTGCCTGTGTAGTATAAGACTCCGCGGCTTCCCATGGTTAAAATTGTAATTATCCCGTACTCTATGTAAAGTTCTTCCATCTTTTCCAGTACCATACCGTACAAATTCTTAGGAATATCCTGTCCTTCTCCCACTGGTAATGCTTTTTCCATGAAAAAGGTTGCTATGAACTCTTTTAAATTAGGTTTAATAATATCCGGTTTATATTTTAACGAACTCACAAGATCGTCTCCGCGTATATCCAGAATAACCCTCTGCCTTACCTTTTTTGCTTCCCTTACAATTTCCGGAAACAGATGCGATGAGTATCCTTCCGCCTTAGAGCCGGAAATAATTACGGTATGCGAAAATTTAAGCAGTTCCTTCACCCTGGAGAATACCCTTTTCTTCGTTGTGGACTTTACAGGTTTCGCCTCTTCCACAATCTCTGTTGTTGTATGTTTTTCTCTGTTAAGTATTGTATAACAGGTACGGATTTCAGAGAATGAATTAACCCATCCAACTTTTAATCCGTTGGAACAGGCCAAATCCAGAAAATACTTCCTGTTCCTTCCCCCTGCATGTGTAAAATGAACAACCTCTTCTCCAAGCTGGTACAGGATTCTGCTTACATTAACACCCTTGCCCGATGCATGCGTATAGTACTCCTTCGTCCTTAAGACCTCCCCCTCTGTAAGCGAATCCAGAACAATGGTTTTTTGTATAACAGGATTTAAACAGATGGAAAGAAAATATTTTTTCACATGTACCACTATATATAATATTTCTTTTTTATTTAAGTATAGTTGCAGAGATATTGATGTATACTGTAAATTATTAAACCTAGGAGGAAGAATAATGAAAATAAAGAGAATACAAACAGAAAAAGCTCCGCAGGCTGTAGGCCCTTACTCACAGGCTATAGACACCGGTACTTTTATCTTCATTTCCGGTTCTTTAGGAATTGATCCTTTTACAGGAAAACTTAAAGAAACCCTGGAAGAGCAGGTTAAGCAGTCGCTTATTAATCTTAAAAATATACTGGAATCTCAGAAGCTTACTATGGAAAACGTAGTAAAAACCACCGTTTTTTTAGATAACATGAATGATTTTAAAACTATGAACACTATATATGCTGGTTTTTTTACAAATTCGAAACCGGCAAGAAGCACGGTAGAAGTTGCAAGGCTACCTCTGGATGCGAAAGTAGAAATTGAAGCAATTGCCGTTAAAACTTAACGTTTCCATTCTTGTTTTAGATATGGTATCTAAGGAGATTGTTAAATGAAGATTATTATAGAAATAACAGCCGCTGTTCTGTTTGTCCTCTCTGTTGCAGGGTATTTAATCGGCTCTTCCGGAAGTAATTCCGGTAGCCGGGGTGCGGAAGCTTCCACAGGCTCCTCCGGCGGAATGCGCTTTAAAAACAGACTCAAAATTATTTCGAAGCCGTTAATGATGCCACTTTTAATTCTTCTATACTTACTCATGACCAGAGAGGTTCATTACTTTATTGTTACAGCCCTTGCTTTCGGATTTTTAGGAGACACCTTCCTGCTAAAACCGGAAAAGAAAGCCTTTTTCATAGCAGGACTTGTATCTTTTCTATTAGGACATTTATGCTACATATACGGCTTCCTGCAGCCGATTTCCATGATCGGCAAACTGAACTCCTGGATTATCTTTCCTATCTATGCCTTTGCAGGAATTCTTATATATAAAAAACTTTTACCTTACTTAGGCTCCGTGAAAATACCGGCGACGGTATACCTGGCCGTCATATTCATAATGAGTTTTGCAAGTTTCTTGAGGCTCTCCTACTACCTGGATTTTAGGAATCTTCTACCATTAGCTGGTTCTATCCTGTTTATATCTTCCGATACAAAACTTGCATTCGATAAATTCAAAGGCAGCACCAAATCCAGTAATCTATTTAAAGATATTACCTATGTCGCAGCCCAGATTCTTATTGCCGCAGGCTTTACCTGGATATAAAGGGTAAAGAAAACATTAAACTTAAATAGTATATTATATAATTACTCATATATTATCTGTTTTTATTTGACTAACTAAACTCATCATATTATATTTACCATATACCCCCTAGGGGTGGGGTAGAAAAAGGTATGGTATTTAAAACGGAGAAAGAAAATATGAGCACAGTAGTTTTTGATCTTAAGGGAATGACATGCGCTTCCTGCGCTATGACAGTGGAAAAATCGCTTAAGAAAATTCCCGGCGTCAAAGAGGCCTCGGTTAATATTGCAACGGAATTAGCCACTGCGGTTATTGACCCCAATGTTGTTTCGGAGAGAGAAATGGCAAAGGCAGTTGCAGATGCAGGATATGAACTTATTATTTCACATGAGAAAAAAGAGGCGGAAAAAGATACTTATACGGAGAAGGTAAAAGAAGCAAAACTCAGAATGATATGGGCGTGGCTCATTACAGGCCCGCTTGCCCTTTTAATGATTCTCGACATGACAGCAGTTGTAAAGGTTCCTTATTTTAATCTCATAAACATTCTGGTTTCATTTCCCGTAATATTTATTGTCGGATATCCGGTAATAAGAAGTGCATTTGTCGCCCTCATACACAGGGGAACAAACATGGATGTCCTTATAATGCTCGGCGTTACTGCATCCTTTGTAACAGGGATACTTGCACTTTTCGGAATGAATATTGCAGATTATTCGGCAGTAGGCGCCATGATTATGGGCTTTAACCTTATCGGGAACTACCTTGAAACATCGGCAAAAGGGAAAGCCTCCGAGGCAATAAAAAAACTTCTTAAGATGAGTGCAAAAACCGCCCGTATTCTTGATAAGGACGGAAAAGAGACAGAGATAGCTGTCGAGGATTTAGCTGTAGGAGATACCATGCTTGTAAAACCATCGGAAAAAATTCCGACAGACGGCGTCATTTTAGAAGGCGATACAACTATAGATGAATCCATGGCCACAGGAGAATCCATGCCGATAAGACGTACTATCGGTGATAAAGTTATAGGTGCAACCGTTAATCAGATGGGTTTTTTAAAGGTGCGGGTTACAAATGTCGGCGATGACACTTTTATCGCTCAGGTAGTAAACCTGGTCGAAGAAGCTCAGGGAACAAAAGTTCCGATTCAGACCCTTGCAGACAAGGTTGTTGGTATATTTGTACCTGCTGTTCTTTTTATTGCGGCTGGCGTCTTTCTGTTCTGGCTTTTAGACCCGGCCACCGGGCATAGAATAATGCTCATGGCATCTTCTTTTCTCCCGTGGGTTAATCCTGATCTGGGTATCGTTTCC
>QNBI01000041.1 GCA_003641675.1 Spirochaetota bacterium
AAACCTTAAATGGATTCCTCCGGAGATACGCGAAGGGTTCGGAGAAATCGAGGCTTCCGAAAACAATGCACTTCCTGCGCTTGTAGAAATCAATGATATACGCGGGATGGTACATGCGCATTCTACATACTCGGATGGCTCTTCCGGTATTAAAGAGCTTGCAGAGGCCTGCGTGAAATTGGGTTATTCGTACCTCTGCTTAAGCGACCATTCGCGTTCCGCATTTTACGCAGGGGGTCTTTCGGAAATGGATATTTTAAGACAGATAGAGGAAATAAGAGGAATAAATCTTGAATTTTCTCCCTTTAAAATTTTCTGCGGTATAGAATCCGATATTCTGCCAAATGGGGATCTCGATTACAGCAATGAAATACTGGGTAAACTGGACTTTGTTATAGGGTCTATTCATTCCAGGCTGAACATGCGGGAAAAGGAGGCAACGGAAAGACTTCTCCGGGCAATAAACAATCCCAATCTAACTATCCTGGGACATATTTCTGGAAGGCTTCTGCTCTCCAGAGAGGGATATCCTTACAACGAGGAAGAAATATTAACCGCAATAAAAGATAATGAGGTTGTCCTTGAGCATAACTGTAATCCGCACAGGCTGGACCCGGACTGGGAAGTTTTAAAACGGGCTAGAGAGAGAGGCATACTAATATCCCTGAATACGGACGCGCACTCAATTGAAGGTTTTTCGGATATTCGATACGGTGTAAAAATGGCGAAAAAGGCATGGCTTGGCCGTACAGATATTTTAAACTGTAAAGATACGGAGGCGATAGATGAATTTTTCAGAGGAAGAAAGAAGAGAAAGGGCATTAAAGATATTTGAGATTCTTAAGTCCGAATATCCCAATGCCAGGTGCCTTTTAGATTATAAAAATCCCTTCGAACTTTTAGTTGCAACGATTCTCGCTGCTCAATGTACGGACGAACGGGTTAATATGGCAACAGTTAATCTTTTTAAAGAATATCCGAATCCGGAGAGTATGGCCGAGGCAGAGAGGGAGAAGCTGGAAGCCTTAATCCGCTCTACCGGTTTTTACAGAAACAAAGCAAAAAGTCTTATAAATGTTTCTAAGGCACTGGTTGAAAGGTACAGCGGGAAACTACCGGAAACAGTAGAGGAATTGGCCTCTCTACCGGGCGTGGGCAGGAAAACAGGAAACGTTGTCGCTGGCAACTGTTTCGGAAAACCGGCTATTATTGTAGATACACATGTAAAACGTGTTGCTTTGCGGCTTGGACTTTGCAGGGAAACTCAGCCGGATAAAATAGAAAGGGAGTTAAAAAAGCTCATCCTCGAAAAAGATGAAACGCATTTCTCGTATGTGCTTAACTTTCACGGAAGATATGTATGTAAAGCGCGGAAACCTTCGTGTGGGACATGTCCGGTTAAAGATTTATGTCCTTCTTCTGAAACAGGCGGGCAAATTCTTTAATTGCTCTTTTATTTCCTCTAAATGCTAAGTTTTCGGGTAAAGATTCTATTGAAAACCACTGAGATTCTGTTATGTCGTCCTCTGCTTTTAATTCTGTGTTTTCATCAATGGTGCATATATAGTACAGGCATAGTGTATAATTTGCCTCTTCGGGAATATCATCTCTGGGATATCTGTCAACAACGGCAAAGAATAGTTTCCGGGAGAGTAGTTGTACACCTAATTCTTCCATTATTTCACGTTTAAGACCATCTTCCGGCTGTTCCCCGTTTTTTAAAAAGCCGCCCGGTATATCCCAGTAGCTCTTGTAAGGGTCTATGCCTCTTTTGGTAAGCAGTATCTCCGGAGAACCGCCGCTGCTCTGTTTCCTTACTATAAATGCTCCGGCGGTGGGCTTAGAAGTCTGATAAAAATGATATCCGCATTCTGTACATACCATAAGTTCATTGTTCCATTTTCTTATTTTTGCACCGCAGACGGGACAGTAGGAGTAATGCATTACTATTTTTTCTTATTTTCTTTCTTAATGAGTTCGTCTCTGATCTTTTGTGCGAGAATCTTGGGCGCCACCGGCCAGTCTTTTTTCCCTTGAGTTGCGTATTTGTTTAAAAGTTCGTTAAAGAGTTTTATAGCTGTTTTATCTTTTCCCATCTTATGGTAGAGGAAGGCAATTTCATAGGATGCCCATAAATTTTTTTCAAAATTATCCGGGAACCTCTTTTGAAATGTCCTGTAGTATTCCATGGACAGGGTGTAATTACCATTTTCCGAGGCATCCTGAGCTTTCTGAAAAAACTCTGCAGGAGACAAATTCGGCGGGATATCTTTAACTGTTGTCTGGCATGAAATTAGCACAATAACAAGTATAACTAAAACGTAAATAGATATTTTTTTCATTAGTAGCTGTATATCTCATCCTTTATGGGAAGGTTCTTCTTAAGTTCCTTTAAGAAGGTTTTTGTATCACCCATAGGTTCGTACGCATCGCAGTGATTTATCGTTCTGCGTGCAACAGTAAAGTATTTATAGACCTTCTCCTCTCCCAATTTCTTTTTCCATTTTCCGGCATCGCACTTTACTCTTAAGTAATACTGGTTGCCGTTACCGGCTGGAATACGAACAAGTTTACAATGTATACAGTTTGCACAGTAAATCTTTTCCCCATTACTGGTGTCGTTATCCATAGATACTTCCTTTACTGCTATGTTATTCATACTATCATAATCGACTTATCAGTGTCAATAGTTTAATTGTTTCATGCCCTGGTCAAATGCTCCGCTATAGAGGTCCATGACCTGTTTAAGCTGAATTTTTAGGCCGGGGTTGTTGGGATCAAGTTGAACTGCATGTTTTAAATAAAGACCGGCTCTCCTGTACATGTGCAGGTTGGAATACAGTTGAGAAATCTTAATAATGGCCTTAAGGTTGTCCGGATACAGCATTATGGCTTTTCTTAATGCGGTAAGGGCTTCATTTTTATCCGATTTTTCTATAATCTTGGCTTTGTACAGATAGAGATCACTCTTTACAAACCTGCTCCGGATTTTCGGCAGGTTTTCCGTTATAAGTTTTAAAGCCTCTTTCATTTTTCCGCTGGTGTAGAGCTGTTCTATATAAAAACCCGTATATTCTTCGTCCGTACCGAGTTTGTATAGTTTTTCCGCATACGTAAGGGCCTGGCCGGTATCACCTAAGTTTTTAAATACCGTATATGCAAGTTTTAAGTCTTCTTCGCTGCTGGACTGTTCAAGTATCTGCGAAAGGTAAATGGCACCCTGTATCCATCTCTTCATGGAAATACTGTTCTGTAAAAGCATTCTTAAAGTAGAAATTCTTCCAGGCTGCAGTTCCAGAGCATTGTTGAGTTCTTTAAGCCCTTCATTGTCTTTGCCTGCTTCAAGTAGAATACGGCCTTTAAGTTCCGGAAAAGAGGGGTCTTTGGGATAAGCTTTTTCGCCGCTGTTAAGAATATCAAGTGAACCGGTTAAGTTGTTTTCGTTGTAGAAGATAATTTCACCCTTGGCGAGAAGCGCATCTCTCTGTTCCGGGGCAAATTTAAGTGCCAAATTATACATTCTTAACGCCTGCTGCCACTTGCCGGAGGCTTTTAGGATTTTGGCTCTTAAAAGGACTAAATCCTCGCGTTTCGGCTTTAACAGCAGTGCATTTGCAGAGGAAGCCTCCGCCTTGCCGTACTCTTTAAGACTATAGTATGCTTCTGCAAGCATTTTTTGGACGTCCGCATTGGGAGGTATTATCGAAGCCGCAATTTCAAGGAGTTTCGAGCCCTCTATAAAGTTTTTATTTTTACCTTTTCCGTTAATGTAGAGTTGAGCGAGCCTAATCTCTGCAGGATAAAAGTTCCTGTCAGTTTTAATGCTCTTTTTTAAATTGTTTATTTCGTTATCTGTGTTTTTTAATGCTTCCTCTGTTAAGGCAAGCAGATAGTAGGGAATAGGAGCATCCGGATTAATATCTATAGCGGATACAAGAGATTTTTTAAGTTCTTCAAGGTAGCTTTTATCTATTTTAGATTGATGCTTGCCTGCCATAACCATTCCGGGCAGCATGAGATTAAAATAGTCAGTTGAAGCTTCAAGGGGGATAGCTTTTCCGACGATGCCAAAATATCTTCTGTATGTACCGCTGTACTCTATAGTATCGATAGGGGGAAATTTGCTTTTAAGCTCGGGATAAATGAGCTTATAGATTTCTCTGGAGAGATAAGCTATCTCCGCACCTTTAGGGTCCTTTAGTAGATTCTCGTCTTTTAGTTTCTTAACGGCCTCTATAATAGATTCATAGCTTCCTTTTTTTAAGAGTTTTTCTGCCTCTGTAATAGCAGGGTTAACCGGTTTAACAGGCTGTTTCACTTCTTCGGTTTTTATTTCTTTAGGGGTGGTTTTGCACCCTGCAAAGATAAGGCTCAGCAGCACTATAAAAATATGGATTCTATTCTTCATTTTTTTTCTCCCTGTTTATTATTGGCTGCAGGGACATTGTAACCATATAGTATTTATTGGAAGCATTCCAGAGGGTAAACCCGGAAGCGGATGCCTGCATTGCCCCTTTTAACTGAGAAGTTAAATAGTCTGAATACTCCGCAGTTGTCATGTTAAGTTCCGAACCAATTAAAAAAGCCTGCACGAAAGGCCGGACAAGCGCCCTGTTGTTCGTAATAATTTTTGCCCTTCTCGTTCCCTCTTCGTATATGGTATATGCCCTCTCCAGGTAATTCTTATCCTGCAGAAAATCGGGAGGGAAGTGTGAAGGATAAAACATAGGGCAGACTACATCGGCGTATTGCGATACCATTTCGATGCTCTGTCCTATCCAGTTTCCCATTCTGTACCATGCGTTAAACCCGTACAGGTCGGCGCTTATAGGAATATGTATGGCTTTGCGTGCCATTGTAAGAAAGGATTCTATGGCATCTATCTTTGTCATCCCGGGCTTCTTAAATCGATACCGAATTTTAGAGAGGTTGCCGTCCGAAGGGAAACGTATGTAGTCAAACTGAATTTCATCCACCCCCCTTTCCTGGAGCTCTCTGGCAATCGAAATATTGTACCGCCATACAAATTCCGAAAAAGGATCCACCCAGTATTCTCTCTGGTACAGCTTTGTTCCGCCTGTTTCAGAATTTTTAACCTGTTTAATGTAACGCCATGGTTCATCGGCTTCTCTGTCCCATACGGAATATTTATAATTTTCATATTTGAAAAGCTGCTGATCTTTAAAGACAACTATCCGTGCAATAACGTATAACCCGTTTTCATGAGCTTTCTTAAGCACTTTGTCCAGATTGAACCATCTTTTTACAGCATGCATCTGGCCGGGAATCCTAAGGCCGGAGTTGTAGGTTAGCCAGCCGTAATCGTCCTTGCAGTCAATTACAAAAGAATTAAGGTTGTGTTTCTTGAGAAAATTAATATGATCATTCAGATATTTACCGTTAGCCCGGTGAGCGGAAATATAGATACCGTACTTATTAGAAGCGAGTTTCTTCCGTTCATCTTTCATAATTTCATTTCTATACTGATCTGTTTTTTCGCTTTTAACTGCAGTGCCCGTTATCCAGGTTCCTCTGTCCGGAAGATAGAGCAGAGAATCTTTCTTAAAGTCCGCCTTTACGACCCAAATGCCGGTGCCAATATTATCCGCTTTTGTAATTCCGATATCTGAAAGCACCTCATTTCCCGGAATCGCAATTTCTGAAATTTTACCGGTTTTCCTGTGCAGCTCATAAAGAATTCCGCTAAATCTGCTTGCAAAGTATATAATATTCGGATTGCCGGGAACGTAGGAAAGGCCTGAAATTTCTTCATAAAAACCGGATCCCTTATATAGGAATTTCAAATCCGGTGAGGGGTTGGTCCATGTTAAACCTCTGTCTGCGGTTTCAAAAAAACCATTAAAGGAAGTACCTACAAGAATAGCGTCTCTGTTGTCGGAGGAAAGAGCGGAAGCGGTAAAGTACGAACTTGTCCTTAAGGGTTTGCCTACCGGGATTTGCTCCCATGAAAGTCCGTAGTTTTCTGTCAGGTAAATGCCGTTTCTTGTGGTCAATACAACTCTCTGCTCCTTAAGAGGATCTATCCCTATCGATGTAAAGCTGCGCATGTGTAAATTTTTAAAAGGGTAAATTACTTTTTTAGGCAGACCTTTATCGCGTTTTTCCCACGTTTTGCCCATGTCGAATGATATTAAAAAACCTTCGCTATCGGAAAGGCCGTATAAAATACCGTTGTGCAGAGGTATAACCTTATAAGGGCGGAATTTTTCCAGCTGCTTTCCGGCTGGAATATATGCGTCTCTTTTTACAGGAACCGTACTAACAGGATTCTGCATAACCTCGGAAGTATTTTTTCCTGTTGTCTCTGTTTTCTTGCCGTTCTGTGCTGCAACTAATGTAAAGATAGCAAGAAATGAGAGAATAACTGTAAATACGGCAATTAATACTTTTGTTGATTTTCTCATTCGTATATTTGCATATTAGCAATCATTTTTTCTGCAAATTCAAACGTTGACACCTTGGTTGCATTGTGCATAAGGCGTGCAAAATCATAGGTAACGTAGTGCTGTGCAATGGTTTTTGTAAGACTTTTGTCAATCATACCAGCCGCTTCTTTCCAGCCTATGTATTCGAGCATCATTTCGCCGGATAGTATAAGGGAGCCGGGATTAACAACATTTTTTCCAGCATACTTTGGCGCTGTGCCGTGTGTTGCTTCGAAAATAGCATGGCCTGTCTCAAAGTTTATATTAGCCCCCGGAGCGATACCCATTCCTCCGATCTGGGCTGCAAGCGCATCGGAGATATAATCTCCGTTTAGATTTGTTGTTGCAACCACATCAAATTCTGCTGATCTTGTGAGAATCTGCTGAAGAAAGATATCGGCAATAGTATCCTTAATTATTATTCTGTTTTCTGCTTTTCCCTCTGCGGCCTCCTTCAGTGTAGCGGTTCTATCCCCGAATTCACGTTTTGCCAGTTCATATCCCCATTTAAGGAAAGCACCTTCGGTAAATTTCTGGATATTGCCTTTGTGGACAAGGGTAACGCTTTTTCTGTTGTATTTAATTGCATATTCAATTGCAGCTCTAATGAGACGTTCAGATGCGGATTTACTTATAGGTTTTATTCCTATTCCTGAATCTTCTCTTATATCCCAACCGAAATTATCCTTTAAAAATTTCATTAATCTTCGTGCTTCATCGGAACCTTCTTTTACTTCCAGTCCCGCATAAACGTCCTCTGTATTTTCACGGAATATAACGGCATCTATTAACTGGGGTTTTTTTACCGGAGAGGGCACTCCCTCGTAGTATTTTACAGGTCTTAAGCAGACGTATAAATTAAGCTTCTGCCGCAGGGCAACATTTAAGCTTTTATAGCCTCCCCCAATCGGAGTAGTTAAAGGCCCTTTTATCCCTACAAGATACTCGCGGAAGGCTTCCTCTGTTTCCTTGGGAAGCCATTGTCCTGTTTTCTTATATGCTTTTTCACCGGCATATATTTCCTTCCACTCGATCTCTCTTGAACCACTGTAGGCTTTTTCCACTGCTGCGTTCATGACTTTAACAGCGGCTTTCCATATATCGGGGCCTGTACCGTCGCCTTCTATAAAGGGAATAATAGGGTCCGAAGGAACCTTAAATCCGTCTTTTGATTTTGTTATTTTATGTCCCAAATAATTTCCTCCAAAACATGTTTTATAATACTGTAAGTCTACCATATACATACTATCTTGCCAACTCTAATTATGTATGGTAGTCTCTATAGCTGTACATGAAACGAAAATCCTTCCTGGCATTATTACTTTTACTTTTATTTATATCTCTTTATTCAACGGGATGCTCTGTCAGTGATTATTCCTTTTATTTAAAAAACTCAGGCGATGAAAAGCATGAATTAAATGACCTTTTTAATCTCCTTGAGAATAAAAAGTCCAGCGGAGAACAGAGATTTATACTTGTTGACAGGATAGCGGGTATTTTACAGATGAAAGGTGAAAAAGAAAAACAGATTCTTTTTCTAACCGACTATGTGGAAAAACACCCCGTGGATCCGTATAATGCATTTTATCTTCTTCTTGTTGCACAAAATTATGAAGAGCAGAAAGAGTATCCGCTTGCAGTTCATTATTATAACCGGATATTAAAAAATTATCCGGACCTTCTCTACAAGGGACGATCTGTCCATTTCCATTGTTTAACCTCCCTTGTGAAGCTTGTTGATAAACCGGAGTTTAAGGTTCAGTATTATAAGGAATTAATTGCAAGGTTCAGCGATAATATAGACTTAGGTGTAACCTATTACTATCTTGCGAAAACATATGAAAAACTGGGTGAATGGGACCTTGCGATACAGGCGTATAAGAATTTTCTACAGTATCCGAAGTCGGAAATTTCGGGAATAGAAAATGCGCATGGAAAAATAAAGGAAAAGGTTGCATTCTACTACTCCGATAAAAGCTGGACTGTTCCGGACCTTGAAACGCTTATCCGTGAAATTAAAAAAGCTATAAGGCTGCGCAGTCCGCGGAGACTCCTGCGATATAAGGCAAAGGTTAATTTTTTTACTAAATCATGGGAGCAGCAAACGGACAGCAGAAAAGCGGCGGTTTTTGATTTAGGTTCTTTTTTAAGGAAATCAAAGATAAGAATTGCGAACAAGCTGGATATAGACTCTAATGCAAGAGAAGCTTATTTAAAAACTACGAGGTGGACATACAGAATACCTACGTGGTATCTGTACTTTAGAAAGATAGATTTTAAGGCAGACCCTGATATTGACGGCCGGTGGGAATGGGCCGGTATTTATTTTGGAGAAAAACTGTAAAAGAGGATAATAAGCCATGGAAATAGAGGGCAGATTTTCTATAAGTGCTAGAAGGATGAGCAGGTCGATTATCAGGGAACTCTTAAAGCTTACAAGAAAACCAGGTCTAATTTCTTTTGCAGGCGGGCTGCCGTTTCCCGGCACCTTTCCGCAGGATAAAGTCAGGGAGATATGTGATGAACTCCTTACAGACATTCCCGAAACAGTTCTTCAGTACAGCCCGACCGAAGGAATAATGCCTCTGCGGGAAAGTCTTAAAGGATTTTTAAAGGAACAGGGATTTGATATAGGTGAAAAACAGCTTATAGTAACGACTGCTTCACAACAGTCTCTGGATCTCGTGGGAAAAGTATTTATTGACAGAGGCGATACAGTTGTAACCGAAAATCCAACCTATTTAGGAGCATTAAGCGCTTTTAGAGCTTATGGAGCAAAGTTTCTTACCGTTAATGTAGACAATGAGGGGATAAGGACAGATCTTCTTGAAGAAAGGCTTAAGGAAATTAAAAAAGGTGCCGGAAACGGAAGCGAGTACTATCAGAATATGCCAAAATTTATCTATACAGTACCGGATTTTCAGAATCCTACGGGAACGGTTATGTCTCTTAACAGGAGGAAAGAGCTTCTTAATCTTGCGGAGGAATATGACCTGCTCATTGTTGAGGATATTCCCTACAGGTGGCTCAGGTACAGCGGTGAAAACCTGCCTATGCTTTCTTCTATGGATTTAAGCGGCAGGGTTATCGGGCTGTTTACATTTTCTAAAATACTGTCCCCGGGGCTGCGTCTCGGCTGGATAACGGCTCAGGAAACGGTTATGGATAAAATTGTCCAGGCAAAACAGGCTGCCGATCTCTGTACTTCCGCTCTTACCCAGGGAATAGCAGATCTATATATTCGTAGGAGCTATATAAATAGTGGAATAGAGAGTAATATAGTAACGTACAGGAAAAAGTTAAAC
>QNBI01000042.1 GCA_003641675.1 Spirochaetota bacterium
ATAAAAAAGGGAACGGATAACCTTGCCTCTGGAATTATAAATGATTCCGTTAAACAGATGTCAAAGCTTACAGCGGATATACTGTCAATACTAAGAACAATTACAGTTTACCATAGGGAAAACTATAAACTCGAATTTAGAAAACATATTTCTACTTATATAGAAAAAGAGGTGCCTAATATAACTCCGGAAGGTGAAAATACACTAAAAATAGTAAAAAAATATTTTAAGCGGGAAATGCCCGGATTTCCCTATTACCCGGACCTTGTAAAAGAGGTTCTGTTAGAAGATTACTCGGAAAGCGGCAGCAAACTAAGAGAATCTGTTCTGGAAAAAATTGCCGTCCGGGATACCAAACCTAAAAAAAGAGAAAAAAAAGAACCTCCGCTTAAACAGCTCCTTTTAGACGGACTTAAAATAATCGCGGCAAGCGGTGTAAATTTAAGCGATGCCATGAATAAACTATCCATAAACAGCAGTACGCTGGAACACAAAAAACTTAGTTTTAGTGAGAAATTTAAGCGCTGGATCTTAAAATCTGTCTATAAAGAGGATGATTCACCTGTGTAT
Source organism: Spirochaetota bacterium (assembly GCA_003641675.1). Lineage (GTDB taxonomy): Bacteria > Spirochaetota > Spirochaetia > SZUA-6 > SZUA-6 > SZUA-6. The sequence goes on from QNBI01000042.1 coordinate 571, forward strand.
GAAATAGAATATTTTAATACTGCAACAGGTACAGCTAAAAGTGAAAAAATAAAGTTTAATAAATTTAAAAGCGAGGTTATGAAAAAGACTAGTCTTTTTTCTAAGATTCTCTCAAAAACATCACCGATATCAAAGCAGCTGGAAATGGTATCCGATGAGCAGCTGCTTGAACTTCTAAGTAAAAACATAGCGGAAACCCAAATAATACACAGGAGAATGGATGGTCTAAACACCTATTTTTTAACCGAAGTACCAAGGGAAAAACGCCAGATGATAAAGGGAATTAAGCTGGAACTCGGAGCAATAAAAAGTGCTATTATTAAATCGAACAAAAAACGTTACGAGTACGTATCCCTTAAAGAGGAAAGGGAACAGCTAAAAAAGTTAGGAGTGGAAAATATAGACTGACTTTTTAACTTTTATATCTGCCCAAAATCCGGAAATAGTCTGTATTTTTCTTAATTTCATCTATTGCCTTATTGAAAACCGCCGGATTATCTGGCAGCTCAACATCAATATAAAACATATACTCCCACGGTTTTCCGGGGAAAGGTCTCGATTCGAGTTTTTTCATATTTAGCCTATGCGCAGCAAGAATTTTTAATGTAAGGTAAAGAGAACCGGGTCTGTCCAGTGTGGACACTACAAACGAAGATTTGTCGGGGTTCTTTATATTTTCCCGTCCCTCTCTTGTAATGATAAAAAATCTTGTATAGTTCTGAGGGTTGGTTTCTATTCCCTCTTTAAGAACTTTCATTTTATAAACAGCTGCAGCCTGACGGCCTGCTATGGCAGCATTTTCCTTCCTGCCTTCGCGTGCTATGAATGCTACCGCACCTGCCGTATCATAGTAGGGGACAAGCTCCCATTCATTATGACTTTCCAAGTATTTACCACACTGTGCTAACCCTTGAGGGTGTGAAAACACCTTCTTAATATCTCCTGTTTCAGCATTCGGAAGACCAATTAAGCTATGCATTATACGTATTTTTTTCTCCCCGACAATCCTTATATCGGGATAACGCAGAAGCAGATCGTAGTTCTCGTGTATTGAACCTGCCAGTGAATTCTCTATCGGTATAACACCGTAGTCTATATTGTTTTTAAGAATTGCATCAAAAATATTCTTAAACGATAGAAATGCTACCGGCTCCACATCTTCCTGAAAATAGCTGTATATTGCCTTTTCGCTGAAAGCTCCCCTTTCTCCCTGGAAGCCGATCCTAGGCAATTTACCTGTACCTGTTTTTACAAATCCGGATTCACCGATCCTTACAGTTCTAAAATCATCCCTGTTCTCAGAGAGTTTATAAACTTCCTTACCAAGAACCGGAGCGAGAGCTTCTATGTCGCGCATGAGTTTTTCGAACTGTTCGGGGTAGAGAGACTGCGGACCGTCGGACAGTGCCTTTTCCGGTTCCGGATGTACTTCCACCATTAATCCGTCAGACCCTGCTGCTATGGCAGCAAGGGCCATCGGAGGCACTTTATTACGGATACCGGTGCCATGGCTCGGATCTACCATTATCGGAAGGTGGCTCAGTTTTTTTACAACGGGAATAGCGGAAATGTCCAATGTATTCCGCGTATATGTCTCAAAAGTTTTAATTCCTCTCTCGCATAGAATCACCGAATCATTTCCGTTTGCAAGAAGATACTCTGCAGACATTAGAAGATCATTTATTGTTGCTGCAAGACCTCTCTTAAGGAGCACAGGTTTGCCGAGAGCTCCAACCTTCTTAAGAAGTTCGAAATTCTGCATATTCCTTGCACCTATCTGGAGTATATCCACATACTCCTTAAACATATCAAGATGTTCAATAGAAACAATTTCTGAAATGATAGGCATTCCTGTAATTTCAGATGCATCTTTTAAATACTTTAATCCTTTCTCTCCAAGCCCCTGGAAGGAGTAGGGAGAAGTTCTCGGCTTAAAAGCGCCTCCCCTTAGAATAACGGCTCCGGCTTCTTTAACATATTTAGCGGTTTCTATAATCTGTTTTCTCGATTCAACAGCACAGGGCCCGGCTATTACTACTATTCTCTGCCCGCCTATTTTTATAGGGCCTACTTTAACAACTGTATCTTCCTTTTTAAATTCACGGGAGGCAAGTTTAAATGGTTTTGTTATAGGGATTACTCTGGCAACACCCGGAAGTATTTCAACTTCTCGCAGATCTATATGTGCAATACCAACAGCGCCGAGTATAGTTTCTTCCTGTCCGACTATTTCATGCACCTTGAAACCCTTTTCTTTTAAAAAGGATTTCAGGCTTAGAATGTCCGACTCTTTGGCATTATGTTCAAGAACAACTATCATGCAAAAAAGCCTAATGACAGAACCTTATAATGTCAAGATTTAAAGCGCAATACTCATTAAAATGCCTATTTTAACGATTTTCCGCTATCAATGTACTATCCGTTGTATCTGGAAATGCACCAGGGAAATAGTCTCGGCCTTCTGTGCCCTTCAGGACAATATTATCTCGTGTAAAAATTTCCGCGCTAAATTCCTTTTTAAGGTTATCCCTGTACTTAAGTATCTTTGAAATATAACGTAAAGTGCTTACAGGAGTGCCTTTCCTAACCCCTGCGGTTCCTGCATTGTACATAGCCAGAGCGACTATATCATCTTTGCCTCTTTCAAGACAGAACTTAAGATGCGCCGTTCCATACTTTGCATTAATTGCCGGATTGTAGAAATCTTTTTCCTTTAAAAAGTAGAAGGACTTCGAATTTAGCTGAAACAGCCCTCTGTCAACAGAATGAGCATTCCTGTTTACCGCTTTGGGATTAAATCTGCTTTCCATCCATACTAAGGCAAATGAAAGAGAAAGAGGTATATTGTTCTTTTCAGAATAATTTATAATGGGCAGGGCAACATCCCTGGACCCTGCTATACGTGAATAAAAGTCAATAACAGCATCTCTGGTTTTGGGAATCCTGTAGAGGAAAAGCCCCGGATCTTTATCTGCCGGAATTTCAATATTTATTATTGCTTTGCCATTACCGGAAACATTGCTGTTTCCGTTTTCGGTCCAGCACGAAAAAAGTGCGGCAGAAAATGCTATTATAATTAACAGTGGTATTTTTTTCATTTTACTTAACCCATCTCATTTTTTATTTAATAAAATTAATCCGGAAAAAAATAAATAATAATACTTTGAAGAAAAGTCAAGTTTTTATTTGGAGTTATTTTTTATTTACTTTGCCAGAGTGACTTTGTTTCTGCCGGTTTCTTTGGATTCATAGAGAGCCTTATCCACTTCATTGACCATCTGGGAAAGCGATTGTATTTTTTCCGGGTTATACTCTGCCACACCAAGAGAGATTGTAACGTGCAGGGACTTCCCGTCACCTGGAAATTCATAATCGGCAATCTTTTTTCGCAGTCTTTCTGCAGCGACAGCTGCACCGTTAATATCCACCTCGGGCAGAATAACAGTAAATTCTTCCCCTCCGTAGCGCGCCGCAAAATCAATTTGACGTATGGAATTTAAAAGAATTTTTGCTATTTGTTTAATGATAATGTCTCCCTGAAGGTGCCCGTATGTATCATTAAAAGTCTTAAAATGGTCAATATCAAACATTATAAGTGAAAAAATTGTTCCGTATCTCTTTGCACGGCTAAGTTCATCATCCAGAGCTTTTTCAAAAAAATGATGTGAGAAGAGTTTTGTCATTCTGTCGGTCGTCGCCTGATGATACAGATTTGCATTTTCCACTGCTATAGATGCAAACCTTATTATTCTCGCTATATACTGTGTCTCCAGCAGAGTAAATGACTCCTTGCTTCCCTTTTCCGGAAGAAGCAAAATTCCTGTAACACCTTTATCTGTTCTTAAAGGTATAATAAAATTTGTTTTAATCCTTTCAAATTCTCTCGATATTCTTTTATCGGGAAAGCTTTCATAGAATTCCTTATAACTTATCTGGCTGTATTCCACCTTTTCAAAGTAGCTTATCACAGGGTCTATATTTATTAATCCAGTTTTAAGATCCTCCTTTTTAAGCCCATGATAGTGGATAATTTTTACATTTAGAGAATCATCCTCCAGAGGGAAAATAAAAGTTACAGATTCTGTCTGAAACCGTGCCATAATACTCCATACAACGTTCTTGATAATACTCTCTATATCAAGTTCCGCTGTAATCTGAGTTGCAATTTCTATAATTTCTTTAAGGTCCTGATTCTCCTGCTCAAGGGAAATATGATTTAATTCTGCACTGGAGTTATCCATATTTTTATTATATCAGTCATTAATATCACTGCCAAGATATAAATACAGTTTTACTCTTAAACAATTCAATACAGCTTTCTATATACATATCAGCTGTTTTTTGGTAATTTTTAAGAAAGAAGACAGTTTCATCCGGCATCTATATCTTGCAATTTCTTACAATTAAAATATAATCTGTACTTATGAGAAAATTAATTAGACAATACGCAAAAGACCTTACATCGGGAAGACTTGCTTCCGGTTATGAGCACTCCTACAGGGTATACAAACTGGCAAGGAAAATCGGAGAGGAAATCGACTATGATGACGAGATTCTGCATGCCGCATGTTTTCTTCACGATATTGAAATGGCTGTAGGGCATCCTGAAAGCTCTGCCGAGAAAGCGCGAATAATTTTAAACGAAACGGGATTCGCACCGAGCAAAATTCCTCAAGTTTACGATGCAATCATAAATCATATGCCGGGAGGAACCGATCCCGACAATACAGAGGGAAAACTTCTCTACGATGCAAATTTGTTAGAGAGTCTGGGAGCGATAGGTTTTAGCAGGCTTTCGATCGGCGCTTTTTTCTGGCATCATTTAAAAACAATGAACGAAGTACTCGATAATATTAAACTGTGGCTTTCATATGCTAATTCGTTCTATTTTGAAAAAAGTACTCTACTCTCAAAAGATAAAGTTGACTTTTTCAAAATGGCAATTAGACAGTTCGAAGGGGAACTCAATTTTTAGGAATATCTGTAAATAAAATACCTGTATAAAAACAAAAGAAATACGTTATACAGTATCCTAACCGGAGATATATATGAACGGAATTAAAAGACAATTCGTTTCCGAAGGGCACCTTGTTGATTCTGGTATCCTCACAAGAATACTAAACCTCATAGTCGAAGAGGGGGCCAGTTATGAAATAAACAAATTCATAATGGGGAAGAACAACCTTGAATCTTCTCATATTGAACTTACAGTTACCTGCACGGACAACAATAAGATAGATTCCATAACGGCAAAACTTGTAAACTTAGGATGTTATGAAAAGGTATTCAAAGAGGCCATTCTAAAACCTGCCCCTAAAGATTCTACCGTTCCTGAGGATTTTTACTCAACGACAAACCATAAAACCCTTGTATTCTTAAACGGCACATGGCATGAGGTGCAGAAACAGCGTATGGACGGAGTTATTGTTGCTTACGATGGTGCTATGATGTGTAAAAAACTCCGGGATGTAAAGAAAGGGGAAAAAATAGTATGCACCTCGCAGTCAGTGCGTTTAATACCGCCCTTCAGAGACAGAGAAAGCGGTGAATTCGGTTTCATGGTAAATGACGTATCATCCGAAAGAAGCGTGGATGTAGCAGTTGAAAAAATAGCAGAGGAATTCAGGAGAGTAAGAAGGGGGGGGGGTAAAATTATAGCTGTTGCAGGTCCGGTTGTTATTCATACCGGAGGCGGCATGGCTCTTGCATCGATGATACGCGAAGGCTATATTAACGGCCTTTTAACAGGTAATGCACTTGCGGTTCATGATATAGAATCGGTATTTTTTGGTACTTCTCTCGGAGTAGATTTAAAAACAGGAAGACCTACGTACGAAGGGCATAGAAATCATATGCGTGCAATAAACAGAATATTCTTCCATGGTTCTATAAAAAAGGCTATAGATGCAGGGATTCTTAATTCCGGTGTAATGTACGAAGTAATAAAGAAAAATATTCCCTTTGTACTGGCAGGTTCTCTGAGAGATGACGGGCCTTTACCGGAAACGATTACGAATATTGTTGAGGCTCAGGAACAGTATCAGAAAGTTATTCAGGACGCATCTATCGTTATAATGCTTTCCACCATGCTTCACTCTATTGCAACCGGCAATATGCTGCCTTCATGGGTAAAAACGATATGTGTTGATATTAATCCGGCTGTTGTAACCAAACTTGCAGACAGAGGTTCCGCACAGACTATCGGAATTGTAACAGATGTAGGGTTGTTCATGCGGCTTCTGGCACAAAAGCTGCTGGGATAAAAATTTTAAAATAAATCAGGATAAAAACGAGGAATAATTATATGGATTTGGAATCTACAGTAAAGGGGCTGCACCCTCTCGAAGTTAAAGTACTTCTTAATTTCGAAAAAGGTGAAGATATAACAAAAAATGCCCTTATAGAAAGGTTAGGCTATAATGAAGGCCAATGCAACCAGTCTTTCAGCTGGCTTACATCTAAGAACCTTCTAAAAGAAAAGGACAGGATTAAGAAAACCTTCTATGAGTTGACAGACCTTGGCATTAAGTATCGGAAGGACGGGACTCCGGAAGAAAGAATACTTAAACTTCTATCCGAGGAAGGCCCACTTACAATTTCCGGCATCACGGAAAAACTCGGACTTGAGAATAGAGATACAGGCTCAGCCTATGGAAAACTTTCAAAAGATGGAATTCTCTCTATGACAGATTCCAAAGAGGTCTTTATTAGGGATAAAAATTACAGAGAAAAGCTTAAGGAAATGAGAAATCTTCTGAATAATTTTGCAGAAGATGAGAAAAAAGAAGAAACATCTTTGAACCCTGAAGAAATTGAACTCTTAAAGTCCCTAAGCAGAAAGAGAGCTTCAGCCAAAGGAGTTTTTAAAATATCAGAGAGAGAAGATGTTATATACAGGATAACAGATTTCGGGATTAAAGCCAGTGAACTGTTAAAAAAGAGCGGCATTACAGGGGATGAAATCGGAGCCGTTACTCCTGAAATATTAAAAAAGAAAGAATGGAAAAATAAAAATTTCAGAAGCTACAATATTAATATTCCGCCCTTAAGAGTCCTGCTCGGTAGAAAAAACCCATACGGAGAATTCTTAGAAAAACTAAAGGACAAACTTTCATCTTTAGGGTTCGAAGAATTCGACGGGCCGCTTGTAGAGACAGAATTCTGGAACTGCGATGCTCTGTATATGCCTCAGTTTCATTCTGCACGGGATATCCATGATGTATACTATTTAAAAAACCCCACACATGCAAAGGAAATTCAGCAGCCGTATCTTAATCGGGTTGCTGCAGCTCACGAAAACGGATGGAAAACAGGAAGCAGAGGATGGGAGTACTCTTTCGACAGAGATTTCACAAGGAAACTAATACTCCGCAGCCATGGGACTGTACTATCCGCCAAGACACTGACAAAAGCAAAGGTACCGGGAAAGTATTTCGGAGTTGTGCGGTGTTTCCGCTATGATAAGGTAGATGCAACACACCTTGCAGATTTTTACCAGACGGAAGGGATAGTTCTCGGAGAAAACGTTAATCTAAGAACACTTCTGGGTTTGTTAAAGATGTTTGCAGAGGAAGTGGCAATGGCAAAGGATGTACGCTACGTACCAGGTTATTTTCCATTTACCGAACCTTCGGTAGAGGTTCATATTAAGCATCCTGTACTGGGCTGGTTCGAACTGGGCGGTGCCGGAATATTCCGTCCGGAAGTAACAGAACCTCTCGGTATAAAAGTCCCTGTCCTTGCATGGGGCCTTGGTATAGACAGAATGGCGCTAATGTCTTTGGGCTTAGAAGACCTGCGGGAACTATTTTCCAATGACATAGAACAGGTTAGATTAAGGAGATTAAAATAAAATGCCTAAGATAGAAATTGTAGAAGACTTACTTAACAGATTTGTAGGTAAAGGTTTAGAACCAGACGAACTTGAAAGTATTGCAGTCGTAGCTAAGGCAGAAATAGACGGAAGAAATGAAGAGGAAGGTTTAATAAAAATAGAGCTTAACGATACAAACAGGCCGGACCTCTGGTCAACCCCTGGCCTTTCTCGTCAGTTTAATATTTACCTGACCGGAAAGAAATACAGGTATGATTTTTTCTCTACTAAAAAAGAGCAAAAGCAATACGGCAGTAGAATAATAAAGGTAGATCCTGCATTAAAGGATATCCGACCCTTTATAGCGGCTTTTGTGGCAGAGGGTCCAAAAGTCGATGAACCCCTGCTTATAGACCTTATCCAGTCGCAGGAAAAACTATGCTGGAATTACGGAAGAAAGAGAAGCTCTATTGCAATGGGTATTTACAGGGCGGATCTTATTAATTTTCCTGTCCATTTTAAGGCGGCTGATCCGGACAAAACAAAATTCATCCCTCTGGGCGAAGAACATGAAATGTCCTTGCGCACAATACTCAAAGATCATCCGAAGGGTCAGGAATTCGGGTGGATAGTCTCCGGCTACAGCAGATACCCGTACCTTGCTGACGAAGAGGATAAAACCTTAAGTTTTCCCCCTATTATTAACAGTGCGCATTTAGGCGCCGTTAAAGTCGGAGACTCATCCCTATTTATAGAATTAACAGGGACAGATATGAATTCACTCCTTTTAACAGCGTCTATTGCAGCCTGTGATTTAGCAGATGCAGGATTTACAATTAAACCGGTAAAAGTAGAGTATCCTTACGAAACAATCTACGGGAAAGAAATTGTAACACCCTATTATTTTCAGAAACCAATAACCTTAAATATCGATTATTCCAACAAACTTCTCGGTGAAAATCTATCCGTAGAGGGAACTGCAGATTATATAAAAAAAATGGGCAACAAAATTAATATAAAGGGAAACAATATAACTCTTGTTCCGCCTCCTTACAGAAATGATTTCATGCACCCTGTTGACATTATAGAAGAAGTAATGATCGGGAGAGGCATGAACAGTTTTGAACCGGTGTTCCCGGAGGATTTTACACCGGGAAGGATAT
>QNBI01000043.1 GCA_003641675.1 Spirochaetota bacterium
ATTCTCGGAGGCTGGCTTGCAGTTCGAAAAGTAATCACCGTTGGAGATATCCAGGCTTTCATTCAGTATGTCCGGAATTTCACCCGCCCGATCACTCAGCTTGCAAACATATCCAATGTTCTACAGCAGACGGCAGCAGCGGCAGAGCGGGTTTTTGAGTTTCTCTCCGAAGATGAGGAAACTCCCGAAACAAAGAATCCGGTTAAGCCTGTAAATGTAAAAGGCGAAGTCCAATTCCGAAATGTACGATTCGGCTATTCTGAAGAAAAGATAATTATCAACAATTTTTCCGCTCTTGCCGAAGCAGGGCATAAAATAGCGATAGTCGGTCCTACAGGAGCGGGAAAGACAACTATGGTAAAACTGCTCATGCGGTACTACGATGTAACAGGCGGTTCAATCTTGATCGACAGCCATAATATCAAGAATTTCACCCGGAGCGATCTTCGCAAAATGTTCGGAATGGTTCTTCAGGATACATGGCTCTTCAATGGAACTATTATGGAAAATATCCGCTACGGCCGTCCAGATGCAGCAGACGAGGAGGTTATTGCGGCAGCTAAAACCGCATATGCTGACCATTTCATTAAAACCCTAACAAACGGGTACGGGATGGTAATTAATGAAGAAGCAAACAATATCTCGGCTGGCCAAAAGCAGCTGTTAACCATTGCCCGGGCAATTCTTGCCAATCCAAAAATACTAATCCTCGATGAAGCCACCAGTTCGGTTGATACACTCACTGAAATTCTTATTCAAAAAGCTATGGACAACCTTATGAAAGACCGTACAAGCTTCGTTATCGCCCATCGTCTTTCAACAGTTCGAGATGCAGATTTAATACTGGTAATGCGTAACGGAGATATAGTTGAGCAGGGAACCCACAACGAGCTACTTGCCGCTAAAGGCTTCTATGCTGAAATCTACAACAGTCAATTCGACTATACCGAAGCGGTATAATACTCCGAATTCTGCCGGGCCGCAATATTCCTCTGCCGATAATTCCCAGAATTATTCCCACGACTTAAGCAGACTGGCACCCGTGCTCTTAGTAATCTTGTTTATGAAAAAATCAAACCTATAATCCTTAAGGGAATCCGTGCCGGTATGTGATGCCATCCGTACAGAACGTAAGGCGGAAATCTAAAAAGGGCAGTTTTAAACCTCCTGGGAATTATCTCTGTTCCAGCACAATAATAAGCGGAAGATGGTCGGAGTACCCTTCACGGCTCTTTAAAAAGGACCACCTCTTGGGATATCCCGTATCGGGAGAAAGTAAAAATGAATTTTTCATAACACGGAAATTGCCCGATTCATAAGTTAAACCCTTATTATCGAACAGGCCGTAAGAGAGCAGAATATGATCCGGCGTTTCCCATTTTCTCCTATAGACATAACTTCCCACATCTTTTCCGTTTAAACGTCTTATAAGTTCATACCACGGATCGTACAGAATTATTCTGGAAGAGACGAATAATTTTTCCGGAATACCAGATAAGAAAATACTCGATTTAAAGTATTCCTCCGGTACAGTTTCTGCAGCAGGAATAAAGGCAGTTTCGTACTTTTTACCCGCGGTAATGTACTCATCAATATCATCATTGAAATCACCGCAGACAACTATATCCGCATTAGGATTCACCGTATGGATTTCCTTAAGCCGCTTTATAAGAACCCCGGCTGCTTCTCTTCTTGAAATTTCGGTAACCGCCTTCCCGCCGCTCTTCGATTTCCAGTGATTATCAAAAAGATACAGCAATCTTCCGTTTACCGAAATATCGGCCTCTAAAATATTACGCACAGGGTACTCCCCCCAGCCGCTTACATAGTAGGAGTGCACCTGCTTAACCGGATATCTGCTAATAATTCCTACATTCGTGGCAAGTCGGCTTTTAGGAACTATAACAATGTAGTTATAGTTCATATTCTTAAGGTAACCTTCTACAAGCTTATTAAGAGTATTCTTATTTTCAACTTCCTGAAGTGCAATAATATCAGGGCCCTTTTTGGACGACGCCTTAATAACCCTGGAGATAGATGCCAGCTTTTTATAGAAAAGCTCGCTGTTCCATTTTCCTCTTCCGGGGTCGTACTCTTTATACTCTGTTCCGTTATCCACATTATCAAAGAGGTTCTCAACATTATAGGACATTACAGTCACTTTGGGATGAAAGGAGAGTGAAAAGCTTAAAAGCAGAACCGAAACTATTTTGTTAAAAAGCAACATAATTCCCTTTTTCTAATAATAAATAACAATAGATGTATTTAGACTTCTGGTCAACATAGACTTGCTTGTATAAGCTATTTCTCTACTTGACATCTCTACAATATTAATTCAATAATTATTATAACTATGATACTAATATTATTTTAATGTATCTGGAAAATCTCTTTATTTTGGGGATAAACGTATAATGCCGGAAGAACAATCGGAACATTACAGACTTCTTTTTCTAGACAACCCGGTAGCAATTCTGGAAGAAGATTATTCGAAAGTAAAAACAGCAATAGATAAATTAAAAGCTCGGAAAATATCAAATTTTTCCAATTACTTTGATATGCACCCTGAAACTGTCGAAGAGCTTAGAAAAAGCACAATTATTACAGATGTAAATAGCGCAGCTCTAAAACTCTACAATGCTGAATCCAAAAATGACTTTATCATATCTATTGATAATTTTTTTACAGGTGATTCCAGCCATTTTTTCAAAGAACAGTTAATTATAATAGCGGAAGGCGGCGGCAGTTTTAAAGCGGAACTTAAAAACCGGGCTTTAAACGGCGAAATATTGAATATATTTATTTCCATTAATTTTCCGGCAACTAAAGAAGAGTATAGGCACATTCCGGTAACAATTATCGATATAGGGAAAGGCAGAGTATATTCTAAACGGAGAGAAAATCTGTATAGAATCCAGGACCAGTACCTATAAGAATTCCAGAGGGGAAATCCTAACAGTAGCACAGATTATAGATATTACAGAACGTAAAAAACGGGAAGATGAAACCAGGAAATTATAGGCAATCATAGAACAGAGGCCGCTCTCCATTTTTATTACAGACTTTAACGGCAACATAAAATTTGTGAATGAGCAGTTCCCAAAGCAGACAGGTTACTCCTACAGAGAAGTAAAGGATAAAACACCCCGTATTTTTAAATCCGGAGAACATCCTGAAAGCTTTTATAAAGAGTTGTGGAATACTATTACATCCGGGGAAACATGGTACGGAGAACTTCACAATAAAAGAAAAGACGGTAAACTCTTCTGGGGAAAAACAATTATAAGCCCCATATTCAACAATAGAGGCGGTATTACGAATTTTGCAGGTATTAAAGAAGATATAACAAACCAGAAAATACTAAAGCAGAAGCTTGAGAGATCACATAAACTCGAAATACTGGGACAGTTTGCAGGAGGAATTGCCCACGATTTCAACAACATACTCACAGTTATTAACGGTTACAGCACATTAATACTGGATTCTCTGGATAAGAACAGCATGATACGTGATGACATTAAACAGATTAAATCTGCAGGCGAAAGGGCTACTGCACTTACAAGACAGCTCCTGATGTTCAGTAAAACCAGAATAAAGAACCAGCGCGTAGTTAACATTAACAGGGAAATAAAGAATGCCGTTAAAATGCTAAAAAGGCTTATCGGAGAAGATATCCAGCTTAAGTTTAAACTGGCCGATAGACTTTTAAATATCAAGGCAGATCCTGCCCAGATAGACCAGGTTATTATGAATTTGGCAGTTAATTCACATGATGCCATGCCCTATGGCGGTATGTTGATAATATCCAACTCCAATAGGACAGTCGATGAAAGTTTTTTAATACGGCACCCGGATACAGCACCGGGAGAGTACGCTGAAGTTATAGTGAAGGACACGGGAACCGGAATGGATAAAGTTACTGCAGAAAGAATATTTGAGCCCTTCTTCACAACAAAGGGGAAGGAACATGAAACCGGATTAGGGCTGTCTACTGTTTATGGAATTGTAAAACAAAATAAGGGATATATAGAAGTGGAAAGCGAAAAGGAAAAGAGAACCAGTTTTACAATTCTGTTTCCTGTTGTACATGAAACAGAAGAGAAAAAAATAAAAATCAGCATAAAGACTAAAATTAAAAAAACTGGACAATACTTATAGTGTAGGACGAAGAACCTGTCCGCAATATAGCAGAACAGCTTCTTCTAAAAGCAGGATGCAAAGTACTTACCGCTAAAAACGGCAAAGAGGCCTTAGAGATTCATAAAACGTATTCGGGGAATATTGACCTTCTTCTCACAGATGTTATAATGCCACTTATGAATGTCAATATCCTGTCAAATACAATTGTTAAAGACAGGCCCGAGATTAAGACCGTTTTTATGTCGGGGTACACCTCCGATATTATAAATAGGCAGAATATTTCAGGTAGTGAAATACTATTGCTGCGGGAACCCTTTGAACCGGAAGAACTGTTAACTATAATTAACAAAGCGCTTAAAAGCACTTAACAGAGAGAAAACAAATAATGCCAAAGACAGCCCCGTTTAATGAACATTTAAATGAATATGAACTCTGGTTTAAGGATAATCCGGGTTATTATAGATCCGAACTGGAGGCGGTAAGGCATTTTATTCCCGACCCACATGGTTTTGCAGAGTTAGGTGTGGGAAGCGGGCTATTTGCAGAACCGCTCGGTATAAAAAAAGGTATTGAGCCATCAGCCAAAATGGCAGAGGCTGCCAGAAAACGCGGGATAGATGTAATAGACGGAACAGGAGAGAATATTCCGTTAAAGGACAGCAGTACAGAGGGAATACTCATGGTAACCACGATCTGTTTTCTGGATGATACGGAAAAAAGTATTAAAGAAATATACAGAGTCTTAAAAAAAGGCGGAAAACTTGTAATCGGTTTTGTTGACAGAGACAGTCCCATTGGAAGAGTCTATATGCAGATAAAAGAAAAGAGTGTTTTTTACAGGGATGCGGTATTTTATACCACAGAGGAAGTTATTCGGTATGTAAAAGAGGCTGGGTTCGGAAATATTGAAACCGTGCAGACCCTTTTTCCCGATTTAACTCCAAATGATACTCATCCTTTAAAGGCCGGTTACGGCGAAGGAAGCTTTGTCGTTGTCTCCTGTGAAAAATGAGTCCGCAGGCTTTGCCAAATCTGTAGGGCAGAACCATATTTCCCCTATCGTTTAAGTTTTCCTGCTATCTCTTTTTCAGGATATTTAATCATTGCGGCAAGGCCTATTAACGCTACAGCACTTCCTGCAACAAGCGCCAGACGTACGCCTAAGGGATTGCTTATATCCTTTCCGAATGCCGAGTAGAGAAGAGCAAGGGTAGCTGTGGATATTCCCAGATTGAGTTTCATAAAGAAACCCTGTACGCCGAAATACATCGCTTCCCGCCTTTCACCTGTTACCACAAAGTCAAGATCACATAAATCGGAGAGAAGCACATTGGGAATAACTAAAAGAATTGCAACAGGAAATCCCATTAACGCTATTGCAGTTAACCCCCAGATTTTTGCATTTACAGAAGTTAATCCGGAAATTGAAACTATCACTGAAAGTACGGAGAAGGTAAGAAGCCCTAAAATCATTGTGAGTTTTTTTCCGTATTTGCGGGCCAGCATACCCACAAAGGGGAAACAGACAGCTGCAGAAGCAATTAATATGGAAAACATATTGCTTGCAAATGCCTCATCGCCTTTTAAAAGTGTAACGCCTATATGTATAGCGGATGACCTTACTATATTAAATAAAAACCATAGAGCTATGTTGGAAATAAGGTATATTACAAAGGGACGGCTGCTGATTGTTTTTTTAAACGATTTAAAAAGCGGCGTTGTACTCGGTTTTGCATCGGAGAATCTCCTTTCATCCACAACAATTACAGCAAAGTATGCGAGTAAAGCACCGGTTAATGCAAAAATTACGGCCATCTTTCTATACGAAACTACGGGGCTTTCCGTTTTCATAAAATGTCCCAGCAGGAGCGGACCTCCTATCATTACAATACCCGCACCAATAAGAGAAAAGTATGCCTGCGACGTTGTTAAACCTATACGCTCTTTATTTGTATGCCCCAATTCCGGGATTAATGAAAGGTAAGGCCCAACATAGACGGTAAAGAAAAAAAAGTACATGCCGAATACAATAGCAAGGTAAATTCCATTTTTAAGAGAAGTTGCAGGGATAGGCGGAAAAAATATCAGGATCACGCTCACTGCCAGAGGAAGTGCTCCGATAAGGAGGAATGTGCGCCTTCTTCCCAGAGGAGATTTAGAACGGTCCGACCACGATGCAATAAGAGGGTCGGAAACGGCATCTACAATACGCCCCAATATCATAATTGCCCCTAAAACCGTAATAACACCCAGGTATCTTCTGCTTGGAATAAACTGTATCATCCCCTTTGCTATCTCCTCCTTTGGAGGAAGCAAGAAAGCGACATAGAAAGTCATTAGAATGGAATCTATCATGTTCCAACCTGCAGTAGACAAATTGTATAAAAACCTCCGTAAGCCCTTAAAATCCTCCATAAACAACCTCCTCTCCATCGCAGCTTTCTGCTATTCCGTACAGACCTCTGTATTTTTTATAATCGATATTTGAATTATCCGGCCGGCCACCTGCGATCTTGATTTCGTGTCTATCCGTGCGCCCTCTTTTCAGGCTCAAATTTACCCAGGCGCTGGATCTGCCTTCATCTCGATGATTAAAAACAGCCGAAACCCCCATAGGATTTAAAGCGTAAACTATACTTTCTCTTTCCTGAACGAGTCCTCCTATCCCAAAACTCAACCATTCCTCTTCCTGAGTAATTTTAATCCCCCTTCTCGGTATCTGCAACCACTTCTTTGGATTAGCAGAGGGCTGTATAACCAGTTCGCATCCAAAGTTATCCAACCTTGCTACAAGAGAATCGTAAAAGCCATCCAGGCAGACAAGCGTTCCAATTTTTCCTATTTCGGTATGTAAGGGGAAAAGATCCTCCACGCTTCCCTCTTTTATTCCCAGTTTTTTCTCATCTCCCGTAATATTTACCTTTCTTGAAACTCCTATAACTTTTCCTTTAGGACTAATTAAGAGGGAAGTATTGTATATTCTCTTTGAAACTGTAAAAGCACCTTTAGAAACCTCCCAGTCTCGCTGCGGCATAAACATACTCCCCGGACAAACATACGTATTGTAGCGCCTGGCAGCCTCCACAAAAGGAGTAATCCATATTCTGTAACTCTCTTCCCAGCTCTCATAAAATGCAAATGAGAACTTCTGTCCGGTTATAAAACTCATTAATGCCTTTAGAGGCGTTTTTTTTAACCGTGCAAGAATGACTTTGGAAATTCTGTTTATTTCCTCCACCGGATTCCTTTTTTTAAACAGTCCTGTTAATACAGGTATCCATAAACCGGTGAGTTCGGGAAATACTACAATTACAGGGCGGATAGCTCCGGTTTTATCGGCAGTAAAAACACGAGAAAAGAGGCTTCTTATTTTGTTGTGGAAATTTTCTTCTGATAAATAGTCGGAAAGGACAAACCTGCTTTGAACCAGAGCAAATCCCGCATTTTTAACCATTAAGTACTACATAAACACCATTAGAGCTTTTTTGCAAGTACATTTGCAGCTATAAGCACAGGATCCCAGGAAGGGGCAAACGGGGGAGCATACGCAAGATCCAACTCTCCTACGGTATCAACTGTCATTCCGGCAGCAATAGACACTGCAATTGTATCTATCCTTAGAGCCGAACCCCCGCCTCCGGCAAGCTGAGCCCCTAAAAGTTTTCTTGTCTTCCTTTCGGCAATCAAGGTAATAGTAACCGGCGGGTGATCCGGCCAGTAGCCGGCCTTTGTTCTCGCCCTAACAGTTGCCGTCACAGCATCGAAACCGGAAGCGGCTGCTGCTTTTAAAGACAGGCCGACTTTCCCGACCTCTACGGAAAATATCTTTGCTACTGCGGAACCAAGGGTTCCGGGAAATGCGGTTAAGTTTTTTTCATCGGCTGCCTCTTCGCTACTCAAGGCCGCATTTCCGCCTGCGTAGCGTCCGCCCCTGTTGGCGTTTAATGCAAGCGGAATAAACACAGGCTGCCCCGAAACTATATGCCTTATCTCTGCGCAGTCGCCAGCAGCAAAGATATTTTCCACATTTGTACGCATGTACTTATCTATTGCTATCCCGCGCCTGCTTCCGGTTTCGATGCCTGCACTTTCAGCAAGAGAAGTTTCCGGTACAATCCCGACGCTTTCTATCACAAAATCCGCATCTAAATCACCCTTATCCGTTAAAACTTTCGTGACTTTGCCGCCTTTTCCGGAAAATCCCTTAACAGAGGTCTCTAAAAGAACTTTTACACCCCTTTTTTCAAGTTCTTCAAGGATTACACTGTGAATATCATTTTCCGTATCACCCATCACGGTGGGAAGCATCTCTACAACGGTTACATCTATTCCCAGCTCCTTTAGGTTCTCTGTCATCTCAAGCCCTATATAACCCGCTCCGACAATTACAGCCTTCCGGGGTTTTTGCAGCGATATAAATTCCTTAATCTTCTCCGCATCCTCGAAGAACTTAAGGTGAAAAATATTCTCAAGCTCCGAGCCGGGAAGTTTTAGCCTTACACTCTTAGCTCCCGTTGCTATCACAAGCCTGTCGTAAATAAGGCTGTATCCCTCTCCATTCCCGCCCTTTTCCCTGTTTAGCACTTCCAGCATTTTCTTTTTAGTATCTATCTTTACAACTTCATGGTTAATTCTAACATCTATACCGCGTTTATTACGGGCGTCTTCCAGGCTTAAAACAAATAACTTTCTGCTCTCTTTAATTACCCCGCCTATATAATATGGAAGCCCGCATTCACCATACGAAATAAAAGGAGACTTTTCAAGAACAACAACATTAAGGTCTTTGTTCTTTCTTTTAGCCTGACTAGCCGCACTCATTCCCGCAGCATTTCCCCCGATTACTACAACTGTTTCACCCATTATATGCCTCTCTCCAGAAAGATATTTTCTCTGTAATAACCCTCTTCTCTTCTTCAGGGTCTTTGCTCAGCGGAACAAATTTTTCCCCTGTTATTGTCTCGTATGCTTTTATATAACGCCATGCAACTTCTGCCTTAATCTCATCCGGGATATCAGGAACCTTTCCTTCACCCATAAATCCATGTTCCATAAGCCATTGGCGAAGGTATTCCTTATCGAGTTTATTCTGTTTTTCGCCCGCTTTAAAGAGCTTTTCATAGGTATCTGTATACCAGTATCTGCTTGAATCCGGAGTATGGATTTCGTCGACAAGCACCAGTTCTTCGTTTAATCCATTGTCTAAAAGCCCGAATTCGTACTTTGTATCAACAAGAATTAAGCCGTTCTTTGCTGCAATTTCAGTACCCCGGGCAAAGAGCTTTAAGGCGGTACATCTTATCTGTTCCCAAAGATTTTCCGATACAATCCCCCTCTCTACAAGCGCCTGTTCGGATACGGGTTCGTCATGTACCCCCCGCTCCGATTTTGTAGAAGGAGTAACTA
>QNBI01000044.1 GCA_003641675.1 Spirochaetota bacterium
ACCTATTACTCCTGCAATACCTATTGTTAAAAAGTACAGAATTCCGAGATTAAGCCTTTCCTGAGGTTTTATAAGCGCAAAAAAATAATTCTGCGAAGTATTTAGAATTCCATTTGTACCCATGTACGAGAGAAAAAATACTAATCCTGCAAATACAAACTGGAGTGTGGCTGTTTTAAAAGTCGGAGCTATTATAATGGGTATAACTACTAATGAAGTAATAAGCGTATATATTAAAATAAGCGGTTTTGAGCCGATTCTGTCTATCATAAAGCCGTTTAAAATTGCCATAGAAAGGGCTCCGAGACCACCGAATACGGTAAAGAAAATGACCTGGCTGTCGGAATTGCCGTAAATTCTTTTAAAGAACAGAATACTAAAGGGGAGCAAGGTTGTGAGTGCCAGAGAAGCTGTAAACAGAACAATGATAAACTGGCGGAATCGGCTGTCTTTTAGGCTAAGAAAAATGCTGGAGGTGAATTTTTCAGCAAAACCAAGAGCAGAGCCTTTTATTTCAGGAAGCCTAAATAGAAAATAGCATCCTATAAGTCCGGCAGTAATCCCTGTGGCAATAAATAAAATATATCTTGAAAACGGCGCGTTTTTTCCTAGAAGAAGAGCAATAGCAATTCCTACAGATATTACAAGAATATGATTTATTATCTGTATGCGGGCAAGAAACACACCCCTGTCTTTTGTGCCGGCTAATTGTCCCACTATTGGATTGTAGCTTGTAATTGCAATACCTCTCGCCGTATGAAACCCTAAAACGCTGAAAATAAGCACTAAAAGTGCAATATCCGCACGTCCCCTGTTGTACAGAAAAGGCGTAAAAAGAACCGGGATCATCATTAGGTAACGGATAGTCCAGAAGGTTCCCATAAGTTTTACAGCACCGGTCTTTTTTATAAAAATACGTCCTATGAGCATAAAAATGTAGGCAACCTGAACAAAGGATGATAGCAATCCAATTGTAAAACTGTCCGCACCAAGTTTAATGGCGTACAGTATTATGATATTGCTGCTTATCAAAAGGTAGGAAAACACGTTGAAAAAGGTGAATATATAAAAATGGTTTCTGCCGTGCGTTATTTCAGATGGGAGCAAGCTTAAAACTTTCATACTGGCAATTATAAAATAGTTTTACAACATTTTACAGTGCAATTGACTTAAGAGTGTATATGATTCATAATAAATTTACATTATTTCTGGGAGGGGATATTGGCGGAACAGTTAATACTAAAGAATCTTCCCTTTATTAAAATACTGCCTGCCTGGGCGCAGGAGCTTTCGTACAAGTATTGTTCCAAGACGGCTAATCTTTATATAGTACATGGAAATATACGTGATTTTCTCCCTCATAAAATGGAAGAAGAACAGTTCACCTTTGTAAAAATACAGGATTATATTTCCGAAGTACTCTTTGGAAACAGGGATGTTATAGTGTTTTACGACAGGTCATCCGGTGTTGCTTTCTGCAAACCGGAAATGGAAGAGAGTTACCTAAAGGTAATGCAAGAACAGATTAAAGGAGTATCAACCGATGATCTTCTTTCAAAAGACCCTGTTAAGGCCTTTCATTATCTGGAAAAGTATTTCTATTACAATATTCCATATAACAGAAGAATTGTACTAATTGTAGATTATTCGGAAACAATAGTTCCTAATACTGACCTTTCAAGATATACGGATGAAGACCGGTATTGTCTTGTAACGTTCAACCGGTGGGCTAATGACCCCATATTCACACACGGCGATGTTTCTGTGATCCTGTTAACGGAAAATCTTGCCGATATAAGCAGGCGTCTTGTCCGTTCTCCAAGCACCATAAAGGTAACTATTCCTATACCGGATGAGGATGTTCGCGAGAAATTCTTAAGATACCTCTATAATGAAGATAAACTTCTTCTGGATGAAAAGGTCTCTGTCAGTGAAATAGCTAAAATAACCAGCGGCCTTAATCTTGTAGATATTAATCAGCTTGCAGCAGAGTCTTACCAGGAAGACAAGAAGATAGATCTTCTCTATCTCCGCCAGAAAAAGAAAGAAATAATAGAGGCAGAGGCTGCAGGTCTCCTTGAGTTTATAGAGTCGGAGCATGACCTTTCCATGGTATCGGGTCATAACTTTGTAAAGAAAAGGTTCCGAAGCGCGGCCAGAGCCATAAAACAGGGCAGGCTCGATGTTTTGCCGATGGGTTATCTAATTGCTGGTCCGGTTGGAACTGGGAAATCATTTATGGTAACTGCATTTGCGGGTGAAATCGGAATTCCCATAGTAAAGTTTCGTAATTTCCGGTCAAAATGGCAGGGTGTAACAGAGGCCAACCTTGAAAAAATTCTTAATATCCTCAAGGCTATGGCGCCGGTCGGTGTTATGATAGACGAGGCGGATGCCTTCCTGGGGGATAGGAACCAGGAGGGAGATTCCGGTACAAGCAACAGGATATTTGCGGCTATTGCAGCTTTTATGGGGAATACAGAGTACAGGGGGAAAATTATTTGGTTTCTCATTACCTGTCGGCCCGATCTAATTCCGATAGATTTAAAGAGACAGGGACGGGCAGAAGAACACCTGGCGCTGTTTTACCCGGAAGGTTTAGACGAGAAAATAGACCTTTTTAAAACACTGGTTAAAAAGCTTAAATTAAGAATACAGAATATAAACCTGTCTGATCTTTTTAGAAAATTTCGATACGATTTTTCCGGTGCGGACGTGGAATCCATCCTTATACGGGCTAAATTTCTCTCTGCTATGAATAATCATGTATTTATAACCAAAGGGGATTTTATAGAAACTATGAGGGATTTTGTACCTCCCGCCTACCCCCATGAAATAGAACTTCAGAATCTCGTAGCAGTTTTAGAGTGTACAAGTCGGGAGATGGTGCCCAAACGTTTTAAAAATCTGGACAGAGGCAAGCTTGTTACCGATATTAAACAACTTAAAGTACTTCTAGGTGAACGGTCCAGTTAGAAAAATTTTATGCCGTGTATCTGAAAATCTTTGGGATACTCAAGTTCAAAGCTCAGCTCACATTCCAGTACGGAATTACTCTCTATGGTTTCTGTGATTCTAACACTGGAATCGAGTGTCTGTGTGTATTTCTTTGGCGTTATAACAGGTTCGCTGATTTTAATTTTTTTATCATGGGAAACGGGAAGTGTTAAGTCTATTTCTGCTTTGATCTCTGTTTTGTTTCTGTTTTTTAATATTCCCTTGTATGTAAGCTTGTAGGTTACTATTCCCTCTTTTACTTTTTTCTTTTTTCTGCTCAATTTCCAGGCAGCATCTGCATCTTCGTCTATTCCCGCTTTTAATACGAAATCTTCCCCGGGAGCTATACTGGGGAATCTTGTTTCGCCATTGTAATTGTTATCATGGAATATTGTGACTTTTCCTGGAAGAATAGGGAAATCAAACGGATTGCTTGTTTCTGAGTACAGATAAACATTGGGGGACTGCTGGGGGAGACATTTGCGTATTATTTTGCAGGGGAATTCTTTCTCGCTTAAAATTACCACCTTAACAGGTTCCCCTGTAGCCGGGATAACAACCGGCTGTTCAACGGAAAGCACTATTCCTGCCGCTCCCTCTTCGGTAACATCGGTATCAAGCACTGCAGGCTCCGAATTTTCATCTTCCTTTGTCTCTGTCTGTATTCCTCTTATAATCCAAGGCTGAGGCTGCGGAATTTTTAATTCACGTGCAGGCATTGCAGTAGAAAGAAATAATTCGGCATTTGTCCAATCTTCGCCTGTATTTTGATGCACAATCGCAGAGAATGTAAGAAATGACTCCTCTTTGCCCTTGTTTACGCGCAGTTCATAGTCCGGAAACCATGCGGCATCATCTACAATATAGTCTATGGAAACTGTAAAATTACCTGCCTTCTGCACATCGAGATAGATATGGGCAAAGTAGTACGCCTGTATGGAAGGAGTCTGCTTCTTATCCAGTTCTTTCCTTTTCTCACCCAGTTTGATATTAACCTCGTTTAGTTTTTCGCGCAGGTCCTTTTCCTCGTTTAGAATCTTTTCCTCGGTATGAAAAACAAAATCGAAAGAATTCTGCCAGTCTTCCGGGGTAGGTTTATCCGCTGTCATCTGAAACTGTGCATCGTTTATTGTTCTTGTTTTTATTGACCGTAAAAATTGCCTTTTCTCGTCGCAGAGTTCTATTTTAGCCTGGAGATCGTATGTCTGACTCTCCAGATAGTCAATTTCCTTTTCCAGGAGTTTTTTCTCTTCAAGGTCCTTATAACTCTTGTACTCCTCCGTATAGTTTAATCCGAGCATCTTTGCAGAGCCTTTTTGGGAGAATATTCTCGCCCTTAGTGTTTCCGGTTTGGCCTTGGAGGGAATGGGGCTAATTACAATATCCCACTTTCCTTTATCTACATTTATTTTTGAAGTTCTCCTTATTAATGCAAGTCCGTCAAAAACAGTAACAGTAGAAATGTCAGAATGAAAAATTTCTTTCTTTACTTCTTCTTTCATTGTATTTTATTGTAACCCGACTTTTTGTTTTTATCAAGTTTTGTTAGAATAAAGCAGTTTTATTCTGTAAATTAGTTAAATCTTGCTGTTTTTAGAGAGGATATTGATATGGATAAGAGAAAACTGCTCCAGATACCTAAGGGAACAGAAAGTTTTGAGCTGGAAGAGGCTTATATCCATAAAAAAATAGTGGGCGGTTTGTTAGACCTGTTTTACCGCTGGGGATTTCTGCCCATAGAAACACCTGTGTTTGACTTCTATGATATCTACAGCAATGTGATGGATAGGCAGGCACGTGACAGGGTTTACAGGCTCATAGACAGGGATGGGGAACTCCTTATGCTTCGTTCCGACATTACACTGTTTATGGCAAAGCAGATCGGATTGCTGATGCCGGATTCTATGCATCCTTTGAGGGTGTGTTATGCAGATACAATTCTGCGCTACCAGAAAAATGAGGATATTTCCCATAATGAATTTTTTCAGGCCGGGGCGGAATTTATAGGAAAAGATGGTTTAGAGGCGGATTTAGAGATAATTCTTCTGTTACTTTCTTCTTTAAAATTACTCGGTATAGAAGATTCCATGCTCCATATCGGTTCAAGGAACCTTTTTAAACTCTGTGTGGGTACTCCGGCTAAGAATACAGAAGGACCGGTAAGGAAGCAGCTGCTGAAAGCTGTAAGGGTGCGTGACTGGAATCGCTTTAACAAAGTGCTTGAAGAAAACGAATTAAACGGGGAGGGCAGGAATTTTATAGAGCTTTTTTCTTTTATTGGTACAGGTAAAGAGCTTAAGCAAATGTTTAAAAGTAAATATTCCGGAGAGACATCGGATGTGAAAAAAGAGGTTGAGTATCTTGTTTCGATTTATGAATATCTGGAGGAATTAAATTTTGCAGATAATGTTAAAATTGACCTCTCTGAATTGGGAGGTCAGGATTATTATTCTGGATTGTCTTTTAAAGTTTATTTAAAAGATGTGGATACTGCAATTGCATCCGGGGGAAGGTACAATAATCTTTTAAGTTCTTTTGGGTATAATGCCCCGGCTGTGGGCTTTTCCATTATGCTTAGAAAGGTGGAACGTGTTAAGAAGGCTGCAGGGCAGTTTAAAAAACCGGATGTTATTACAGTTTTGGATGACCCTGACTTTCTTGTCCGATACAGAAAGGCGGAAAAACTAAGGAATTCCGGAAGGATAGTTTGTTTATGAATAAAATTACGGATGATTTTCTTACTATTGCCCTTCCCAAGGGAAGACTTGAGAATAAAATCGAGGAGTATCTCTCCAGGTGTGGCTGTAGTTTTTCGTTTGCAGGACGAGAACTTATAGCTTTTGATAATGAAAATAAACTTAAGCTTCTTCTTGTGAAAAATGCAGACCTGCCTGTATATGTAAAACACGGCATAGCAGGGCTGGGCATTTGCGGCGAGGATGTTATTACAGAGACAGGGTATGAATTCTATAAGATTTTTGAGTTCCCCTTTGGAAATACACGTATGTGTCTTGCAGCAAAAAGGGGAGACGGTTTTCCTAAAGATCTCAGGACAAAAGTTAAAATAGCGACAAAATTCCCTGTCTTTACAGAGAGGTATTTCCATTCCTTAGGGATACCTGTAGAGATTATTAAACTCTCCGGATCTATCGAGCTTGCCCCTATCCTCGGTTTAACACACTATATTGTAGATCTTGTGGAAACAGGCAGCACTATAAAGGAAAATAATCTGGAAATTATAGAAGAATTAGCGAAGATAAAGGTTTATCTTATTTCCAACCCGGCCTACTATAAATTAAACTATAAAAAGGTCGATGATTTTGTTAGAAGGTTACAAAAAGGACAGTTTAAATGAAGGGCAAGGCAACGGTTAAAAGAAAAACGAAGGAGACTGATATTTCGGTAACCATAGATTTTAATTCACCTTTGTCAATTACAACAGATACAGAGATACCGTTTTTTAATCATATGCTTCATGCTATGGCTTTTCATGGGGCTTTCGGAATGGATATCTATGCCAGAGGCGACATAGATGTAGACCCGCATCATGTGGTAGAGGATGTTGGGCTTGTGACCGGTGATGTTCTTTCCGATATTCTCGTGGAATACAGGGCTGTTTCAAGATACGGTTATTCTGTTATTCCAATGGATGATGCACTTTCGGAGGTTGCCATAGATGTATGCGGCAGACCTTATTTTAGGTATGTCGCCGATTTTCCTCAGGCAAAAACAGGCAGTTTTGATGTCGCCTTGATAAGGGAATACCTCTATGCTTTGACGGTGAGGGCAAAGATTAATCTCCATGCGGAGATACGCTATGGTTTAAATAGTCATCATATGATAGAATCATTGTTTAAGGCGCTGGGGAAAGCGCTGCATGCAGCCTATATCCCTATGAATAATATTAACAATATCAGGTCTACAAAGGGGATGTTGTAGAAGATGCCGGAAAGAGAGATATGAGTAGAAAGGAAAAGGTACAGAATATACTTGAGCACCTTCCTCCTGATGGATTCTTAAAAGTAACGACAGATAAGCCGGCAGAGCTTGATTCCGGGGATAAGGCAGCTCTCATTAGAAAGGGTAATGAGCTGTTTAACCAGGGTAAAATAGACCTTGCAAAGAGAATTTTTATTACCGCAGGCTATACAGACGGATTAATAAGAATCGGCGATCTTTATCTTAAGCAGAACCTTCCCCTGGAGGCTTTAAAGATGTACTGGCTTGCCCCGGACACGAAAAAGGTTGAGGCGATGGTTGAAAAAATGGGGGCAATAATAAGTAAATGGTTGAGGGAAGATAATGAATGAAATGGAGAATGATATCCGGGAGAGGCTTTCCGAACTTTCAAAACTTGGATATACGCTTATTAAAGAGAAAAAATTCGATGAAGCGGAAAAAAAGTTTAATGAAATACTGAAAACGGATGATGAGAATAATTACGCCCTTGTCGGCCTCGGCGATATAGAGAGGAAAAGGGGAAACTATGACAGAGCGATCCGGTTTTACCAGAGATGTTTGGGCTTTCATATAGGCAATAAATATGCCCTTATAGGACTTGCCGACTGTTACAGAGCTTTAAGGCAGTACAGAAAGGCAATTGGAATATGGGAAAAATATCTTTCCCAGGGTGAAACTGATATTACCGTTCTAACCAGGGTTGCAGACGCTTTCCGCAAAATAAAGGAATTTGACAGATCCAAAGAAATATACCTTAAGGTTCTTGCGATAGATGAAGATAACCCATATGCACTTACAGGGCTGGGCTACCTACACTTTGACAAAAAGGACTACAGGTCGGCTCTTAAGTATTGGGAGCGTATGTATCAACATGATCCTGCTAATATTAAAGTGCTTACCTCTTTAGGGAACTGCCATAGGAAATTAAAAACCTTCGACCAGGGCCTAAAATATTTTAAACAGGCGCTGGAAATTGAGCCTGCTAATTTTTATGCACTTTTCGGAATGGCGGATTGCTACAGAGGTTTAAATGAACAGCAAAAATCCATGCATTACTGGAAAAAAATACTGGAGCACGATCCGAATAATAAGGTGATTTTAACACGAACAGGCGATGCTTACAGAAATCTAAAGGATTTTGATACGGCAGAGGAGTATTATAGGAGAGCTCTTAATATAGAATTCGATACATACGCCGTTCTGGGGCTAGCTTTAATAAATAAAGAGAGAGGCAATTACCTAAAGGCTGTAGAGTCGCTTTCCGGCCTTCTGGTAAATGATCCTAAAAATACAAGGCTCTAACTTGAAATTGCAGACTGCTATTTAAAGCTGGACCTAAAAGATAAGGCAAAGGAGATTCTTGTACAGTATATCCGCACCGGATATAAAAATAGTACAATTACCGCCAGGCTGGAGGAACTTAACCGTTAGGGCTTCCAAATGACCGGCCTGTTAACTGTTGATACCGTTAAAAGATGAAAATTCCAGTAGCGGCTTTAATGCCGGAAGAAATAAATTCTCTATTCCAACTTTCAAGGAAGTATCAGGGAGAACAGATTTTTAAATGGATTCAGGGAGGGACTCTGGGTTTTGAGAGTATGACTAACGTTTCTAAAACCCTGCGTGCTTCACTTGCCGAGAAGGCTTTAATTTCTTCGCATGTTGCGGAAACTCTTGTAGATTCTGACGGTACGGTTAAACTAAAGCTGAAACTATACGATAACTATTTTATAGAAACTGTGCTTTTGAAAGATAAAAGGGGCAGGAAAACAGCCTGCCTTTCTACTCAGGCGGGCTGCGGGATGGGGTGTGCTTTTTGCCGCACGGGTAAAATGGGGTTAAAAAGGAACCTTACAGATTATGAAATCGTAGAACAGTTTCTTTTGCTGGTTTCAAAATACGGGAGTAGTGACGAAGGGATTAAAAATATTGTTTTCATGGGTATGGGTGAACCCTTAGAAAACCTTGCCAATTTAAAAAAGGCAATAGGTATCTTTCATCACGAGGACGGAAACGGAATAGGATTCCGCAGAATGACGATTTCCACCTGCGGGATAGTACCCCGAATTATTAAGTTGGCGGATACCGGCCTTCCTGTACGGCTGGCGTTTTCCCTTATTACGGCAGACCCTGATTTAAGAAAAAAACTCATGCCTGTATCTTTAAAATATCCGCTTAAAGAAGTGAAAAAAGCTCTTGTATACTATCAGGAAAAGACGGGGAAAAGAATTACTCTGGAAATTGTGCTTTTAGGAGGGATTAATGACAGGGAGGAAGATATTGAGTATCTTTTAAAATTTATTTCCCCGTTAAAGGTTCTCGTTAATATAATACCGTGGAACCCGGCAGAGGATATTCCCTTTAGTGAGCCCTCTGCGGAAAGAGTAAACTGGTTCCGGGACAGAATTGTAAATGCCGGTATACCTGTTATTGAACGTTTCAGAAGAGGGCGCGGGATAAATGGAGCCTGCGGGCAGCTCTGTGTTATTAATAAGCAAGATGAGCCTGTAGTAAATCCTATTCT
>QNBI01000045.1 GCA_003641675.1 Spirochaetota bacterium
TCAGCCAGATAATAACCTTTGGGACGCTTAAGCCAAGGGCTGTTATAAGAGATGTGGCACGGGTACTTGATATTCCCTACGGTGAAGCTGACAGTATTGCAAAAATGGTTCCCTATGGTCCAAAAATGGATTTTAAAAAGGCTTTAAAGCTGGAACCTAAACTCAAGGAAATAGCAAAAAAGGGAGAAAAATATGCAGAACTGCTGGAGACAAGTCTAAAACTTGAAGGTTTAAACAGACATGCATCTACCCATGCCGCCGGGATTGTTATCGGCCGGGAGGATTTAACAAACTATGTTCCTCTGTACAGAGACGCAAAGACAGGTGCAATCTCCACGCAGTATACAATGGACTATCTGGAAGAATGCGGTCTTGTAAAGATGGATTTTCTCGGCTTAAAAACGCTTACGCTTATTTCCAACACTCTAAAACTTATAAAAGAGAACGGAGTAGATCTGGATATCAGTTCAATTCCCGATAACGATTCTGAGACTTTTAAGCTTTTAAGTGAAGGAAAGAGCACCTGTGTATTCCAGTTTGAAAGCTCAGGAATGAGGGCTATCCTAAAAAAGACGAAGCCGGAAAAAATAGAGGAACTTATTGCATTAATTGCTCTTTACCGCCCCGGCCCCATGGATTATATAGACCCGTTTATAGAGAGTAAACTGGGGAAACGTGCAATAGAGTATCCTCTGCCGGAGCTTGAGCCGATACTAAAGGAAACCTACGGGGTTATTGTGTATCAGGAACAGGTAATGGAAATAGCCCGGAAAGTTGCAGGTTTTTCTCTCGGCCAGGCTGATATCTTAAGGCGGGCTATGGGGAAAAAGAAAGAAAAACTAATGGCAGAACAGAAAGGCCTGTTTATAGAAGGAGCTTTAAAAAACGGTTATAAAAAATCGGTTGCAATAAAAATCTTTGATCTTCTTGTTCCTTTTGCAGGCTATGGTTTTAATAAATCTCATGCCGCTGCATATTCTATTCTTGCATATGAGACAGCATACCTTAAGGCGAATTTCCCCGCAGAATTTATGGCTGCAAATTTAACAAATGAAATACATGACACGGATAAGCTGTCGGAGTATATAAAAGAAGCGCGGGAGATGGGAATAGATGTTCTTCCCCCGGATATAAATTTATCCAGAGAGGATTTTTCTGTGAGAGACGGCAAGATAATCTACGGATTAAGAGGAATTAAAAATGTAGGCAATGCCGCAGTCGAAGAAATTATAAAACGAAGAGAGGAGGCCGGCTTCTTTAAGGATTTTGTTGATTTTCTTGAAAAAGTCAGCCTTAAAACTATAAACAGAAAAGTAATAGAAACTTTAATTTTCTCCGGCGTGTTTGAT
The DNA here is from genome assembly GCA_003641675.1 of Spirochaetota bacterium. Classification (GTDB taxonomy): domain Bacteria; phylum Spirochaetota; class Spirochaetia; order SZUA-6; family SZUA-6; genus SZUA-6. The sequence continues at coordinate 1,350 of QNBI01000045.1, forward strand.
TCTTTTAAGAAAAACAGAGCCACCCTTTTTCATAATCTTGACAGGATAATGGATGTTGTTTCAAAGAGAAAGGAAAGCAAGAAATACGGCCAGACCTCTCTGTTCGAAGCTGTCGAAGACGGTGATTACGGTGAGCTAAAGCTTGAACATGTAGAGGAATGGCCGCAGGTAGATATGCTCCTCTACGAAAAACAGAATCTCGGCTTCTTTTTTTCGGGGCATCCCCTTGACAACTATCGAAGTATTACTGAGGAGTATGTAAACCTAAAATTAACGGATATAGAGAGGGCTAACGACGACAGAGTCTATACGATAGTTGGTATTTTAAGTGATACAAGGGAAATTATTACGAAAAACGGTAAAAGAATGGCCTTTGCAAAGATAGATGACTATACCGGTTCCGTTGAATTGGTTATATTTTCGGATGTGTTTGAAAAAGTTTCTGATATGCTTGTAGCGGAGAATATTCTCGCTGTAAAGGGACATGTAGATAAAAGCCGGGGAGACCCGAAAATAATTGCGGAGGATATAATGGAACCTGAAAAACTCAACGGCAAAGATGCAAAGGCCGTGCATATAAGAGTATCCGAAGAGCTTGACAACGAAGAAAATCTGCTGAGCATTAGGGATTTTCTTATCGGCAAAAAGGGGAGATGCTCCCTTTACTTTCACCTGAAAAATGTTATTATAAGGGCCTCTTCACAGCTTAAAATATCAGATTCTGATGAAGTGGTTGAACACTTAAAATCCTATCCACAGGTTGTAGAAGTATGGAAAGAATAAAAGTAGGGCTTGTAGGGTTTGGAACTGTAGGAAGTTCATTCTACGAGTTGATAGAAAAACATAAAGACAGGCTTAAAGAACAGCTAGGTGTTGAGATAAATATTACAAAGGTTGGTGTAAACAATCCCCGAAAACATTTAAACAGCCTGCCCGCCGGCGTGCTCTTAGAGGGGTACGAAGATATCCTAAAGGATGAGAAGCTGCCGATTATTGTTGAACTCGTGGGGGGCGTAGAAAAACCGCTGGATCTTGTTTCAAGGGCCTTAAAGGCGGGAAAACATGTTATAACAGCCAATAAAGCGCTTCTGTCGCAGCACGGCGATACATTATTTAGGCTTGCCCGTGAAAACGGAGTAGAACTTAAATTCGAAGCATCGGTTGGTGGCGGTATTCCTGTTATTAAAGTAATAAGGGAAAGCTTAAAGGGGAATGAGATAGAGTCTATTATGGGTATTCTTAACGGCACTACAAATTTTATTCTAACCAGAATGACAGAAGAAAAGCTTACCTTTAAAGAGGCTTTAACGGAAGCACAAAAATTAGGCTTTGCAGAAGCTGACCCTATACTGGATGTCGAAGGGGTAGATGCTGCTCAGAAGATTAGTCTTCTTGCCAGTATCTCTTTTAGAAAGTGGGTGGACTATAGAGAAATACTATGCGAGGGAATAGGGAAAGTTACAAAAAAGGATATTGAATTTGCAGAGTATTCCGGTTTTGTGTTTAAACTTATTGCAACTGCAAAAATGGATAAAGGCAGAGCAGTTGTTACGGTATTTCCTGCACTGCTTCCTAAAAGTCATCCGCTTGCCTCTGTACGTGAAGAGTACAATGGTGTTTTAATTAAATCGGATTTTTTGGGGACATCAATGTATTTAGGACGCGGAGCCGGAGGGAGTGCCACAGCATCCTCTGTAGCTTCGGACCTTGGTGATCTTATTGAACGGATAAGGATGAAAGCACTGCCGGACCCGGTTGAACTTTCACCGATAGAAAAATTAGAGCTGTTTCCTCAGGGTGAACTTTCCTATAAATATTTTCTCCATTTTGTAACGGATAACAAGCCCGGGATATGGGCGACAGTTACTGGACTTCTTGCATCTAACAATATTAATATAGAATCTGTGCAGCAGAAATGGGAGGACCCTACAAAACTTTCCGATCTATATATTCTGGTTGATATTACAAAGGAAAGTTTTGTGAGGAAGGCATTTCGGGAAATAGTGAATTCTCCCGGGATACATACGGAATCCTGTTTTTTTCGAATTCTGGAGGATTAAAGATGATAGATTTTAATACCCATACATTCTTAAGCAATGGCCGGTGTTCTCCCGGAGAATTGGTACGCAGAGCGGAGGAAAAGGATTACCGTGCTATCGGTATAACAGATCATGTTGATGCTTCGAATATTGAACTTGTACTTTCCGCACTTTTAAGGTTCTGCAGGGAAACCCAGCCGTTTCTTAAAGTTAGAATTATACCCGGAGTAGAAATCACCCATGTCCCGCCCGGCCAGATAGCGGTAATTGCAAACAGGGCAAGACAGCTTGGAGCAAGGCTCATTATTCTTCACGGTGAAACCATAACAGAACCCGTTGCAATCGGTACTAACAGGGCGGGCCTCGAAGCGAAAGTTGATATTATTGCACATCCCGGGTTAATCTCCGAAGAGGATATGCAGCTTGCAGCGGATACCGGGGTATCGCTCGAGATTTCCTCTCACCCGACTCACAGCATGGCAAACGGCAGAATTGTTTCGCTTGCAAGAAAATTTAACGTGCCTCTGGTGCTTAATTCTGACGCTCATAGGCCGGAAGAGCTCCTAACACCTCAATGGAGGGAAAAGGTTGCCTTCGGGGCAGGTCTTACACCGGAAGAACTGGAAAAAATAAACTCCAATATGATGGCGCTTTTCGAAAAGATTGTACCGTCAACATTTTTAACTTGATATAACTTAAAATAAACAGGAGGATAGTAACTATCTTGATTCTACTATTAAAAATTTTAAATGCCCTGTTAATGGGCTACTTGCTACTTCTATCTGTAAAGATAATTTTAACCTGGTTTCAGGGCGCCTATCTCGGCAAAGCCTTTACTATACTTTCCGACATCACAGACCCGTACCTTTCCCTTTTTTACAGGCTGAAATATTTAAGGAAGGGCATTTTCGATTTTACTCCGATAGCTGCAATTCTTGTTCTGGTAGTTGTTCTGGATATGGTAAACGGGCTTTTGTATTACGGTCGAATAACTCTAGGGTTTTTTCTTGCGGCGCTCTTATCCGCACTATGGTCAGGAGTTGCATTTATTCTCCTTCTGTTCCTGATTATGGGAATAATCAGAGTTTTTATACTGACCTTTAGGCATAATGCCAATCCTGCCCTTTTAAAAGTCGTGGATATAATAATACAGCCTGCCGTTTCTCTTGTGATGAGGACAATTAAACTCGGCAGAAGGGCAGGTTATACTCAATATCTGCTTTTAACGGTAGGATTCCTCTTTGTGACCTGGCTCCTGGGAGGGATACTGGTCAGGATGCTTGTTCCTCTTCTGCAGGTTATATAATTAACAGGTAGAATTGTGTAAAAGGATGTTTTTAAGGGAATACAATAAGGATATTCGCTTTGTAAAGGGAGTAGGACCTGTTGTTACAAAGATTCTGTCACGTCTGGGAATAAAGACAGTTTCCGATCTGCTTCTACACTTTCCCAGAAGTTATGAGGACAGGCGGCATATAGATAAACTCGCCGATGCGCTGACTAAGAGTTCTATAAATGCAGTTGTAAGGGTTATAGCTCAAGACAGCATAGGATGGGGAAGAAAAAAAACACTTAAGGTGTATGTAGAGGATTCTTCTGCCCGCGCCGCTCTTGTCTGTTTCGGAAGGAACTATTTAAGTTCCGTGTTAATTCCGGGCAGGTCCTTTTTTGTTTCCGGAAAATTTGCATACAAATTCGGTGAAATACAGAGTACCAGTTTCGAAGTCGAAAAATGCAGCACTTCTTTATCTGACTTTGCAAGGATAGTTCCTATTTACCCGTTAACAGAAGGCTTAACTCAGAATCTTATCCGCAGAATTGTCAGGAATGCATTTTTATCAATAGATAAAAGAATTGAAAATGAGATTCCATCTTATTTAGCTGTGAAATACAGTTTTCCCGGAAAATACGAGACTCTTCGTAAAATTCACTTCCCTGAAGCTTTAGAAGATATAGAAAAAGCACGAAGGGCTTTAGCATATGAGGAACTCTTTTATTTTCAGCTTGTCATATTGAGAAAACGTATTAAACGAATAGTAGTGAGGACCTCCAGAAAAACAATTCCCTTTTCACTTAAGAAGAAGCTTCTCAAACGGCTTCCCTTTAAACTTACCAGAGATCAGTTAAAAGTTCTTGCAGAAGTAGAACATGACCTGTTTTCCGAACATTCAATGATGAGAATGCTTCAGGGCGATGTGGGATGCGGTAAAACGCTTGTAGCATTTATCTCTGCCCTGTCTGTTATAGAGGCCGGAGAGCAGGCGGCCTTAATGGTTCCGACGGAGCTTCTTGCGAGACAGCATGCGGAAAATGCAGCCCTGCTACTTGAACCGCTAGGAGTCCGTATCGCTATACTAACGGGAAGCATCTCCGGGAGAGAGAGGAAGTACCTTCTCTCTTCACTTAAGAACGGTGATATAGAGCTTGTTATAGGGACGCATGCCCTTTTCAGCAGTGATGTGGAATATAACAACTTAGGATATGTTATAGTGGATGAACAGCACAGATTCGGCGTTATGCAGAGGGTTGCCCTGACGGAAAAGGGGTCCTCGCCGGATCTGCTTTTAATGACTGCAACTCCCATACCCAGGACATTGTCTTTAACCGCTTTCGGAGATCTGGATATATCCTGGATAAGGGAAATGCCTAAGGGCAGAAGAAAAATTATCACGCATCTTGCAAGGGAGGGGAACGAAGATAAAGTGTACAGGCGGATAGATGAAGAGCTTGATAAGAAGCATCAGGCGTATTTTGTGTATCCTTTAATAGAGGAATCCGAAGTGCTTTCTTTAAAGGATGCGGAGAGTATGTATAAGTACCTCAAGGAAGAAGTCTTTAAAAAGAGAAACATAGCCCTTATTCATTCACGCATTCCCGAACCTGAAAAGAGCAAAGTTATGGAACGTTTTATTTCGGGCAGTATAGATATTCTTGTTTCTACAAGCGTGGTCGAAGTAGGAGTGGATGTGCCCAATGCAACCTGCATGGTAATTGAACATGCGGAACGTTTCGGTCTATCTGCTCTGCACCAGCTTAGGGGAAGAGTCGGGCGAGGCAAAGATCAGTCTTTTGCATTTCTCATATACGGAAACAAACTTACAGAGGACGGGATAAAGAGGCTTAAGGTAATTATGGAAACAACTGACGGTTTTAAAATTTCAGAGGAGGATCTAAAGATACGCGGTCCCGGTGAAGTACTTGGAGTAAAGCAGTCCGGATTCCTAAAATTTAAAGCTGCGGATATTGTTAATGATGCTGATATTTTATACAGTGCAAGAAAGGATGCAGAGAATATATTAAACAGCGATCCGGGATTTATAAACCCGGAAAACAGGGTTATCGCCAGAGTACTTACAGAGGCTCCTCCTTTTGACGATACATTTTTGCAGGGCGGTTAGGGACAGACAGGTTAGGAACAGATAATGAGAATTACAGGCGGACAGTACAGCGGGCGCAGAGTCGTATGTCCTCCGGGAGAAATACGGCCTGCTATGGACAAAATGCGGGAATCGATGTTTTCGATACTTAGGCCCCTCGATGGAAGTTCTTTTCTGGATTTGTTCAGCGGTTCGGGTATAGTGGCCCTGGAGGCCGCATCGCGGGGAGCCTTTCCTGTAACCGCAGTTGAAGGCGATCCCGGAAAACGAAGAATCTTAAATACAAATATATCCATAGCGAACGGCATCAGAAAAACTATAACGGCGTATATACGGGATGTTAAGAAGTTTATTGCAAAAACGGATGAAAGCTACGACTATGTGTTTTTGGATCCCCCCTTTAGAATGCAGGGGAAAACCGATGTTCTTAAAAGTCTTGTTTCCTTCGGGGTTCTTAAAAGGGGAAGTATCTGTATTATACACGCTCCCCGGAAAGAGTACATTCCCCTTGTCATAGCGGATTCATTAATTATTTACGACATAAGATTCTATGGGGGATCTGTTCTGTATTTCTATCACTTTTCTTTAAGAGAGTAAAAAAAGCAATCCGCCTGTTTCTCTACAGCTCTTTACGGTGTGTCTATTGCGACTCCCTCTATATAGAAATCCAGTACAAGTGTAAATAGGGGCAGAGACAGGTATGTAAAGGGGGACGGCTTCCAGCTGAATGCGATATTACTCACCCCGTCCGCACCGATACTGTCCGCTTTATCAATAAGCTTCTTAAAAAGCTCCTGATGCACCTTGTTTATATCCACGAGAAACAGGGGCGCTATAACGGTTTTCTGTTCCTGAATAATGCCCGGTGTCCTTACGCCCTTAACATAGTCGCCGGTAGATACGAACATTCCTCTGGGGACCTTTACGGCCAGCGTTGAACAGCTGGAAAGCAGAAGCACTGACGCAAGTAAAGCCAAAAGAAAGTAGGTAGTTGCTCTTTTGTGTATTTTAATACCTCTTTGGTAAGGTTTATATTATGGATTGTACATGAACCAGCTGAAATTGCAATGTTTTTTTTTAAGATGCTTGACCCGGCAGTAAGATGCCAGTAACTTGATTATTAACTGCATGAAATAGTATGGATATGAAAGAGATTCTTAAAAATTCAAAGACTATAGCTGTCGTCGGTATTTCTTCCGACCCGTCACGGATAAGTAACTGGGTAGCTTCATATATGCAATCGCATGGGTATAAAATTATACCTGTAAATCCGAAAGAAAAGGGAAAGAAAATATTAGGTGAACCTGTATTTGACAATCTACTCTCCATAGAGGAGGGTATTGATATTGTGAATATATTCCGAAGGCCGGAATTTGTGTACCCTCACGTGGAGGAAGCTGTCAAAGTCCATGCGAGGGTCGTATGGATGCAGCTTGGTATAATCAATAGAGAAGCGGCAAAATTGGCAGAGGATAACGGTATTACTGTAATTATGAACAGATGTATTGCTACTATGCATTCACAACTTTCGGGCGATACCGTTTAAATAATTTTAACTTATGAAATTTTAGGAGGCAGAAAAGATGAGTATTGTAGAGCAACTTGCAATTAAGAATGAGAAAAAAATAGTACTTCTGGTAATGGACGGTCTCGGAGGGCTTCCGATGACAAAGGGAGGCAAAACTGAGCTTGAAACGGCAAAAACGCCTGTTATGGATGCTCTGGCAGTTGAGTCGGAGTGCGGTTTGCAGACTCCTCTCGGTATCGGCGTAACACCGGGATCGGCTCCGGGCCATTTTGCACTTTTCGGCTATAACCCCTTTGATTATCCAATAGGAAGGGGTGTCGTAGCTGCCATGGGGATTAATTTTCCGATGAAAGCAGGCGATGTTGCCGCAAGGATAAACTTTGCAAGCAGAGATGAGAATGGAAACATTACTGATAGAAGAGCAGGCAGAATACCTACGGAAAAATGTGCGGAACTCTGTGATATGCTTAAAAGTGTTCATATAGAGGGAGTTACTGTATCTGTAAAACCTGTTAAGGACTACCGGGCTGTTGCGGTTTTTAAAGGTGAAGGTCTGTCCGATAAGGTCGCAGACACCGATCCTCAGGCCACAGGTGTTAAGGCATTGGACCCGAAAGCCACTGCGGAAGAGGGAAACAGAATGGCTAAAGTAGCAAGGGAGTTCGTCTCTCAAGTAAATGGGATATTAAAGAACAGCAAACCTGCAAATACTGTATTAATGCGCGGTTTTGCAGAGCTGCCCCATATTCCTTCTATGGCGAAACGGTACAAACTTACACCGGTAGCTCTGGCGGTGTATCCGGATTACAAAGGCGTAAGCAGGCTTGTGGGAATGGATGTTATAGATGGTTTGTCCACCCTGGAAGATCAGGCAAAGGCACTTAAGGAAAACTGGGACAAGTATGACTTTTTCTTTGTTCATCATAAATACACAGATTCCAAAGGCGAAGACGGTAATTTTAATGCAAAAGTGGCGGAAATAGAAAAGGTAGATGCTTTTCTGCCGTCGCTTTTAAACTTAAATCCGGATGTACTAATAATTACAGGTGATCATTCTACACCTGCCTTCTTAAAATCGCATAGCGGACACCCTGTACCGTTCCTTATCCATGCAGACGATATTCGCCCTGACGATGTAA
>QNBI01000046.1 GCA_003641675.1 Spirochaetota bacterium
CCGGAGGCAATATTTTTCATTACGCTGCCCATAAACTCTTCCAGCCCTGCGCCGCTTATAAAGATAATATCCGCAGTGGAGATTCGGGCTAAGTCCACAGGTCTCGGCTGAAAGGTATGAGGACTAGTGCCTGATGGGATAAGTATAGACAGTTTAATCCTGTCACCCCCAATATTGGATACAACATCCGCCGCTATGTTTGTCGTTGCAATTACCTTTAATTTCGACGATTCTACTTTCTCTACTGTCTTTGCCGCAGCTTCCGGTTTTTTACCGGCCATGGGTTCTGCTGTGCCTGTCTCTTTTTTCCCACTGCACCCTGTTAATACAATAACAGCAAAAAATGCCAGTACAAACATCATATTAATAATATTCTGATTCCTTATTCTCATAGTTTATTCCTTTTTAATATCTAAGATGCTTATCCTTTTCATGACGTCTGTTTAAGGACTCCATAGAAGCAATTCCAATCTCCAAATGAAGGTCTGTATATTTTTTAGTTATTTCCTTATCCTTCTGCTCTGTTTTTACACCCTCCGGAACCATCGGAGTATCCGAAACCAGTAACAAAGCACCCCTCGGAATTTCGTTAAAATGGCCTACAAGAAAAAGCGTTGCCGTTTCCATATCTATCCCTATAACCCGTATCTTTTTTAAATATTTTTTAAAATCTTCATCCCATTCCCATACCCTCCTGTTTGTTGTGTATATAACTCTGGTTCTGTAATCCTGATCTTTTCTTACAATTTCCTCTGCAATAAGGCTGTGCAGACGGAAAGACGGAAGAGCCGGAACCTCTAAAGGGTAATAATCAAGCCCTGTACCTTCACCTCTAACAGCGGTCATGGGAAGTACAAAATAGCCTATATCGACACTTTTTTTAAGACCTCCGCATTTACCTAAAAATAAAACTGCAGCCGGTTTAACCGCACCTAAAAGATCCATAACTGTTGCCGCATTAGGAGAACCTATGCCGAAATTAATCATCGTTATACCTTCTTTATTCGTACAGGCCTGCATAGGCGCTCCGACACCGTAAACCCCCGCATTAAAACGTTCTGCAAATCTCTCCAGGTAGTTATAGAAGTTCGTTAACAGTATAAGTTTACCAAATCTGTCAAGCGGCATTCCCGTATAACGGGATAGCCAATTTTCGACGATATTTTTTCTAGTTACTTTTCCATGCATTTAAATATAACAAAAAAGGCGTATTTTGCAAAATCACAAACTCATAGACACAAACCTATAAAACTCAAATTAAAAGCGGAACTTCTCATAGCCGCAAAACTTAAAAAGGGTGCATTATTTCACCGTGAAACAGCTGAAGATGACAATTATTAAATTTCTTATCAAATACAGAAATATCGGCATCCATTCCTTCTTTTAACAATCCGGAGGAATTAACGCCTAAAAGCCTTAAAGGATTCGCAGAAGCCATTTTTACAGCTTCCCATATTGGAATTCCGAATTCTTTATGAATTCTGTAAATTGAGTCATTAACCAAAAGCCTGGAACCTACAAGTACTCCGGATTCTTTTTCATAAACACCGCTCTTCTTCACAATAAGCCTCTTTCCCCTCATAGTGACAGAGTCGTCTCCCGGTGGAAGCCCGGCAGCCGGTGTTGCATCGGAAATTAACACAATCCTGTTATGCGGCCGTAGTCTAAAGGTTAGTTCCATAGCGGCAGAGTGTACATGAGTGCCGTCGCAGTTTAATTCTGTATATAAAGAATCGTTGAGCAGCGCCCAGTGCGCAAGCCCCGGTTTTTTATGGGAAACACCGCTCATTCCATTGTAAAGATGTGTAATATTTAGAACAGCGACATTCTCTAATTTAGCAATTTCCGAATATTCTGCGTTAGAATGTCCAAAAGCAGGAACTATTTTGTATTTAACAATTCTACTTAAAATATCTTTAGCACCTGGAATTTCCGGCGCCATAGTCATCATTTTTAGATAACCCTTTGATAAGTTGTATATTTCTTCAAGAATATTTGGGTCGTAACGACAAATATTACCCTCATGTATTCCACCTCGCTTTTCTTTAGATATAAATGGGCCCTCCATGTATATTCCCAATATTCTGGCCGAAGGTTTATAAGCTTTAATCCGGAAAGTTAAAGAGGAAAGAACGGACTTATCATAAACAACAGTAGGGAGGAAATATCCTACACCCCTCTGTGAAAGATAAGAAGCAATTTTTTCTATAATAGTTTCCTCTGGGTCCTCCGGTGCCGGATCTTCAATATCGTACCCGCCGCATCCGTGTATATGCAACTCAACAAGCGCAGGGCTTACATAGCTCCCTGCTGCATTAAATATTAAAGCATCACCCTGCCGAATATTCTGCTGTATCTTCTCCTGCGCGGCGTATGGGTTTTCCCCGAGTCTATGCACTTCCGAAAAACCAGTTTTTAAGTACTTATCAAAATAGGCATCCCGTTCAGTACCTATATGTATTATTTTACCGCCGCCAATGTGTACGGCACCGTTATAAATAACAGAATCCGGTAAAATGAGAGAACCATTCGTTATTATTATATCCTGCATACTATTCTGTCCCCCAGAAATCTTTATCGGGAAATATTTTCCCGGAAATATTATAAGGGAACGTATTATACACTAAAATCGGACTTATGTATTCTTAAAAGCTTTAATAAACGTTTTTAACCCCGTTTTATTTCTATTTCCTGGCACGCATATTGCTATATTAATTATCGAAAACAAAATATCAAAACCAGGAGGTTTTAAGATGAATCACAAAAGAATTACGATTATGGTGCTTTCGGCACTAATTCTGGCAGGAACCGGAATGGGGTTAATGGCTTCCGGCCAGTCGGAAAACACACAGCAGACTACCACTCAAACTCAGTGGCAAAGGGGCAGATCCGGAAGGCCCGGGTACATGATGGCCAACAGCTTTGCCAAAGAAAACGCAATAACAGTTACAGGAAAGCTCTACTACCAGAGCACACTGCATCCTGAAATTAAGACAGATAAGGCGGAATACGAACTTTTGGTTCCGCGGTACTTAATCTTCGATGCCGGTATTAAAGAGGGAACAGAAGTATCTGTATCCGGATACAAGGTGGAAAATCCTCCCATGGAAAGGGACAAAGATGAAAGTAATGATATTCATATCTATGTAACAAAGGCTACGATAAACGGTAAAACCTACGATATAGCCAGCGAAAGAGAAAAATACCGAATGCAGAGAAATCCGCGCTATGCATATAACGGCAGGCCCCGAACTATGCAGGGAAAAAGAGGCGGAAACATGGGCAGAAGCGGCAACTCAGGAAAGCGCTGGTAAACCTTAAAAACAAGAAAATTTTCATAGATACCTCCCCTACGGCCGGTTCCCTTAACTGGGAGCCGGTTTTTTTAGAACCGGTTAAGAACCACCTACATATCCAGCAGACTGCGTATAAGTTCTAAAAGCGCCTTTGAAGTAAAAAGTTTCTGCAGAAAAGATGTGCCTGTTTCCGGTACCCCATGGTGACCAATAGTTCCCTCCGTATATCTGTTATAAGCATTGCGATATCTTCTTTTCTTCTCTTGCATATATTTATCGCTTCACTTGCATTTCCTGCATTTAGTACAGAATAACCTTTAGCAGAAAGAATTCTTGATGTTACTGTTCGTACTGCCTCTTCATCCTCCACGAGCAGAATAGTTTCGCTGCCTTCTGCAGCCTCTTTTACGATACCTGCAGATAACCGATCCTTTACAGAATGGGAGCAGCACCCTTTTTCGAAACAAATAGCAGTATAAAAACCAGCTCTTATATTAAACGCTCCTTTTGTATAATCCTTTTCCAGTTTCATCTTCTCTATTTTAAGCAGCTGCTTTCCCCTTGGGGCATTGCATCCATGGCATTGACAGCGAGATTCATTACAGAACACCTATTGGTTTATTCTTTGTCTTAATAGGTACAGCACATTCCGATTTCGTTTTTACATTTTCTGCATAAACAGTATAGTACGGATCCTTTAATACATCCGGACTATTGTATAGCCTTCTGGTTTCTGCAACTTTTCCTATAATGCCCTTTGAACCTATTTTTAGACGTAACTTCCCTATTTTATCCTGTACCGCTTTAAAAGATGCCGCCTTTAAGACCATCTCTTTTCCATCTTTCAACCAGATACTGTTCTCGTTATAACCGAGAATATCCTTCATAGTTTTCATTGCTTTCATGAGAAGCTCATCAAGATCAAGGATAGATGCCATACTGTTTTGAATATCCTTGAATTCTTCGGGCAGGGATGAATGGATTAGAACATTTAAGTTTTTACCTGTTAATGTCTTCTGCTTAATCTCATCAAAATTGAGAAACTGTCCGTCCATACGTCTAACAATAGAATTTCTAAAGACTGCCAGCCGTTCATCGGAAAAAACCGTATCCAGATTGTGCTTTAGGATTTCCTTGCTCTTCGCTTCGTACATCCGGACTGCCGTGTTATTCACATCTACAATTTTAACCATACTTGTACAGGCGGTAAATTCATCCGGGTGCTTATCAAAATAATTATTAAAATCTTTTATCCCATTATCTTTAAGGGCATCGAGATTATGTTTTAATTCCGATGCATTCAGCTCCCATAGAGCAATAGGAGAGTTTTCAAAAATACTTCTGTATCGCACTTCGTTTAGACGCAGTTTCTCCTGTTGTTTCTCGGCCTATTCTTGTAAATAGAATATGACTAAAACGATAAGGATACTTAATCCGATATGTGCAAACAGAGAATAAATAATCTGCTTAAACTTAAAAGAAGGGATAGTATGCATTATCCACATTGAGGTTAAAATTATTCCGGCTATATTAGCCAGGGATACCAGCACCGTTAATTTAACAGAAAAGAGAACTGCACAAAATACTACATCTAACCCGATAAAAAGGATGTTGGGAAAGTTAAAAGCTGCAGGATATAAAAGGAATTCCATAAACTGAACAAAAGGTATTGTAAAAATAAACAGAAGGGCTGCCGTTCTATACTTTCCCTGCCTGTTTAAAATATAAACAAAGAAAAAAATAGAATAACCTGCTGCTGATGATACATTAAATACATAGCCATTAAAAAAGCGGATACAGATTCATAAACAGCAACAAATAATAAAAGACTTAAAACAGAAATAGAGAGAAGCATCGATTTTCTTACTGTATCATCATTGGTAATATTGGCAGAAACAGATAAAAACTTATGGAGCAGTTCACCAATATGGTTTTTAAAGAGTCTTTTTATTAGTCTGTGTTCCATAAATTCAAGCATAGACAGGAATAGCACTGTGTCAAATAAAACTTCCGCTTTGAAATGCTAAAAACTTCTTGCAAAATGCTTAAAAATCGGACAAGAATAGTCTTATTCCAATAATCCGACAGAGGTGCAGATGCCGCAGATAGCCTTTGCAGCAAATTTTCTATGGGTTTTAATTCTCTCGCTTTTCGGTCCGTCTCTACCGGGAATTATTCACGACCTTTCAATAGACTACCCCAGGGCTGGCCTCTTTTTCACTGTCCTCTCTGCAGGCTCAATGGTTGGCACAACCTTTGGGAGTATAGCTTCGGATTACCTTAACAGAAAAAGGATATTTCTATTAGCAGCGGCCTTTCTTACGGCCGGCCTGCTGCTGCTGGGGCTTTCGGCAACATATATATCATTTCTTCTGTTTCTTACACTCTTAAGCATCTTCGGAAGCCCTATCGGTGCGGTAGGACAGACTATTATGCTCTCTCTTTTCCCTGAGCACCGCAATAAAAATCTTACAATTATGGCCTTTTTTTCGGCTTCCGGGAGTTTTACAGCTCCTCTTATAGTTTCTCTTACATACATAATAGGCGGCAACTGGAGATTCACCTTCTGGGAGGTTTCTGCTCTTGGAATACTTCTCTTTATCGGTATGCTTTTTACTTCTATACCATCGATTAAACAGGAAGCTCATAAAAAGAAAGATATCCGGACAGTACTTAAAAACCCGGCAGTACTTTTTTCCTTTGTTATACTCTTTTTATACATAAGCATCGACTTCGGTTTTTCCTACTGGCTTGCAGAATACATAAAAAAGGTATTTTCAACCGGCATTAAACTTGCAAGTGCATCTGTTTCCATTTACCTTGCAGGCACAATTCTGGGTCGTTTTTTAACATCAAAACTGTTAAAACGTTTCTCTTTGGTAGCAATAATAAAACATCTGCCCCTGTTAGGACTTACGGCATTCTCCTTATTTTTATTCGCACAGACCCTTCCTGTTAAGATGGCCCTTGTATTTTTCTACGGTATCGGAGTAGCTCCTTTTTTCCCGCTTTTTATGGCATACGGGACATCCGCTTTTCCGGAACAGCCCGGTGCCGTAACAGGAATACTCTTTGCCGCAATATCTCTCGGCGGTATGGTTTTCCCTTTCCTGCTTGGTGTAATTGCTTCCTTTGTCGGAATACAGCATGCCTATATATTCACCCTGATAATGCTTATTGTTATAATTTCATTAACATGGCTAAAAATAAAAGAGCAGTAATTATATATAAAATCCTGTGAATACCATTATTTTATTTATAATATTTTTTCAACTCTAAAAAAATATGGATAAAAATTACTCAAGAAGAAAACCTGCTTCCTTTAATGCATTTCTTATTTTATCCAGGATAAAGGAAGAACCTGCTTTAACGGTATGGAGATGTATTCCCTCCGACAGTAAGAGCAGAGGTTTTGCATGTGAAGTTTTCATTTTTGCAAGAAACCGCCTCACATCTCCTGTGGTTTCCACTTTAAGATTTCCTCTTAATTCACCATAGAGAGGATGTTCGACAATAACATCGAGAACTCTGCCGCCGTTTTCTACAATAAGAGATAATTCCTTTTCAATTTCTTCAGTAGAATGCTTAACAGCGAAAAGAGTCTTTACCCCTTCTCCTTCCCGCATAGTATAGCCTTTGTATGTCGCTTCTATTCCATAACCCATAGCCCGCAGCAGAGCTATATCTTTTATAATTACCTGTCTTGTTACATTAAGCATTTCAGCGAGTTTTGAACCGCTTATCACAGATACTTCATTCTGAAGCAGATCAAGAATAAATTCTTTCCTTTTCCTGTCATTCAATTTTCATACTCTCAAAAATCATATTTTGTGGTTTCGTAGTTATCAAACTAAAGAAAATGAAAGTTATCACCGAAACAATAGCAGTCCAAATCCCGGGCCAGATACCCAGAGGGAATTGTCCCATAGAATACATTATAATAGCAACGGAGCCTCCTGCAAGAATACTTATTATGGCTCCTGCTTTTGTAGATTTTTTCCAGAAGATACCAATATAGCTTGGGGCAACTGCAAGCAGGCCTGCAGAAGACATTACAGAAAGCTCTACAATAACATCAAATCGTTTTAGAGAAAAAAGATATGCAATTATCGCAATGAAAACAATAGTTAATTTAGCCAAAAACAGATTCTTTTTCGCCGATTTCTTGAAAAAATCAATAGTGAACATAGAACTTAATGTAAGGGTAATAGAGTTTACCGTCGAAACCGAAGCAGCAACGATACTGATTAAAACGATAAGGGCGAGAAGCATAGGAACATGAGAGAGCAGAACAGAAGTAACTGTATCGCTCTTTGAAACTGCAGGAAACAGGCACTTTGCTGCAAGTCCCAGACTAACAACAATTAAGGTATAGAGAAAACCGAAAATAGCAAACATGATAATCATATTTTTGAGACTTTTTTTGTCCCGTGCAATAAACATCCTCTGCGAAACCTGAGGGTTTGTTAAGGCAAAAAACATCCATGGAACCGATAACCCGATAAATTTTAGATAGGGCATTTTTGAAGCAGATAGTAAATCCGAATGCTCAGTTTCCAGTATGGAAAAGAAGTTCTTAAAACCATCCAGTTTTACGTAGATTATGAAAAATACAAGTAAAATGGAAGATATAAGCATTATTAGAGATTGCAGAGCATCTGTCCATGCCACAGACCGCATTCCTGCCCAAATAGTGTATGTGAGTATTACAATAAGGGCAATAAATGTTCCTAAAATATAGGGGATATTAGCAAGCCCTTCGAGGAGGTAACCTATTCCCATAAATTGTACGGACATATACGGTATTAGCATAATAAAAGAAAAAACGGTTACGATTTTCCCCAGGGAGTTGCTTTCATATCTTTTGCTTAGCAATTCACTTGGTGTAATGCAGTTATATCTCTTTCCAAGTTCCCAATATTTTGGAGCAAAATAGAGAAGAAGAAGAACAGTACTTATAAGATATGTGATTTCAAATCCAAAAGCACTAACACCGACCACATAAACCATTCCAACAAGGCCAACCATCATAAAAGAGCTGTATGTGGTTGCACTGTATGTCATCGCAGCTATAAAACCATTAATTTTCCTGTTAGCAATAAAGAATTCTGATATTCCTTTACCCGTTTTCCGATTTGCAAATAAAGAAATAATACATCCAGTTACAAACCAAATTAGTATGCCTAAAATTGTAAGAGTTTTACTCAAAATGTTTTCTCCTCTCTAAAAAAAAGATTACAAGAATAAAAGTAATAATAGGCAGCAATATCCAGAACAGATATGCACCAATTACTCTTGAAGGCAGAAAAAAAGGGATGCTGAAATCAATAATCAGGACAAAAAGATATATTGGCAGAAAAACTTTAAAAGTAATGAAATTATCTTTCATTTATAAGCCTCCTCTTACTATAAATTACTGACATTTATATATACATGTATTTACATGTAATGTACAATATTCTTTAATTTTTGTAAATTGAAATATGGGATTTTAACGTAATTTTTATATACTTCTTTGAGAATTTTGATGTTTACAAACAGACTGAAGATCTTTCTGTTTAACAAAGATTACACTTATTCGATGATAAAAAATACGATAAAGGATAAGTTGGAGATAGGCCTAAAGGGCATCTGCAGGGAGCAGAATAGAAGTTTTGACTCCTATGTACGCCAGCTAAGAAATACAAACCGGACAGTCATAAACCTAACCCTGCAGTTTTAAGTGTAGTTGGCTGGGTGCTCACTTAGATGACTCCGGCGGGTATATTTCTTCCGGCGGATATCTTCTCTTGGGCCTTTTAATAAGCTCTATTGTTATCCCTATAGTGCTTTCAGTATCCAGATATGCATAGTGGCCGTCACCATCCGGGCCGAAACCCGAACCGTCCATAATCATTCTAAACCCGGCTTCCTCTGCCGTTTTAATAGCCTCTTCCATATTATCTACGAGAAAACCAAGGTGCTGAACCCCATACCCATGTTTTTCTACAAACTCTTTATAAAGGGTATCCCCTTCAAGAGGCTCAATTAATTCTACCCGCATATCGCCAAAGTAGGATAATCCGACTTTCATTTTATATTCGGCTTCCTTACCCCGTATTGTCATCTTCTTTACCAGAGGTTTCCCATAGGTA
>QNBI01000458.1 GCA_003641675.1 Spirochaetota bacterium
AGAGGCGGGAGCAAAAGCAATAGTTGTGGATATTATTTTTGACAGAAAGAGCGCGGACCCTGTTGAAGATGCAACTCTTGTAGGAGCTGTTAAGGATGCCGGTAATGTTGTACTCGCCATGGACAGAGAGGTGATTAATGATGCAAAGTATTCGGTAAAGCAGGTGATAACGCCATATGCGGAGCTGGAAGATGCAGCAGCAGATATCGGTTTTGCAACACTTCCCATGGACCCGGACGGGGTAATCCGCAGAACTTCACTTATCTTTAATGGTATTCCGGATTTAGCGGTTGCAGCCGCCCGGTTTTCCCTGGGAAATGGAAAACCCGGTGAAAACAAAGATTTAAACAATTATAAAAATAAGAACTATCTAATCCATTACAATGGAAAACCGAGGCTTGGAATTGAGACAGTATCTTACTACCAGGCATTGAATCCCGCGGAATATCTTCCGGAAGGGATATTTAAGGATAAGATAGTACTGGTTGGAATTTCTCTTTCCTCACCGCCGGAGGTAGGAAAATCAACAGATCATTATGAAACCCCCGTTTCACCCAAGATGGCCGGTGTAGAGATACATGCCAATATACTTGACTCGATTTTGAGAGGCCGGTTCATTAGAGATCCTTTTTCGGAATTTGGTCTGCTTGCCCTTCTGGCAGTATTAATTACGGCTGCAATTTCTGTGCTCTTCTATAGAACAGGGGCATTTAAAGGGCTGCTTATTTCTGCCGGGGTGGGGATACTTCTGTTTTTTACAGGTTATCTCTTCTTAAGCTATTTTTCGGTTAAAATACCCGTTATATCGATTTTTTTTACAGTTTTAAGTGTATTTTTCTTTAGCTATTTGTACAGGTTTGTACTCGGAATTATTGAGAGACGGTTGATACTTGGTGCCTTTAAACATTACCTTGCACCACAGATAGTCGACAGCCTTTTAGAAAATCCGTCTAGCTTAAGCCTTGGAGGAAAGGTTTATGAGGTTTCTATTCTTTTTACAGACCTTGCCAATTTCACCGGTGTATCGGAAAAAATGACCCCGGACGAGCTGCAGAGACTTTTAACAGAGTACTTCGATGAGATGATGAAAATACTCTCTAATGAAAATGCAACCCTGGATAAGTTTATAGGTGACGCAATTATGGTCTTTTTCGGCTGCCCTGTAGAAGATTCCATGCATCCTATACAGGCTTGTAATGGGGCTATAAAGATGCAGAGGCGCCTAAAAGAACTAAATAAAAAGTGGAAGGGCGAGAATCTTCCCAATATACGGATGAGAGTAGGGATAAATAGCGGTGAAGTCATTGCGGGGAATATGGGTACGGAGAAAATATTCAATTACACTATTCTTGGAGATAATGTAAACCTTGCATCCCGATTAGAAGGGGTTAATAAAAAGTACGGAACGGATGTTATTATAAGCGAGTTCACCCTTGAAAAAATAGCGGAGGAATCCGGCGGGATGAATAAAATTCCCTTTACTGTGAGGGAACTGGATTCTATTAGGGTAAAGGGTAAAAGCGAACCTGTTTCTATCTTTGAGCTCTACGATTTTAAGGAAAATGCTAAGGATACGGTAAAAGAGGCTTTTGGTTTATATGGAGAAGGATTAAAACACTATCGTGAAGGTTCCTGGGACAGTGCCGTTTCTTTCTTTGAAAAAGTTCTTAGAATAAGACCTAAAGACGCCCCAAGCAGTACGCTTATAGAAAGATGCCGTATATATAAAAATGAACCGCCGCCGTCCAATTGGGGCGGGGTGTTTGTAATGAAAACCAAGTAAAGGGAAACTGTAACATTTATCCTGCTTTCAGTTAGAAAGATCAGGGTATGTTATAAATTAATCGTATGTATAGTAAAGGAGGAATAAGTGAAAAACAGAAGGATGATTTTAGGTATTTTTCTTGTTTTAATGGTTTTGATTCCGGGGTTTGTAGGTGCTCAAGGGTTTTCGGCTGTGCGGAATTCTGGGACAGCGGAGGTTTCAATCGATTTCTTAAGCGCCGCGCTCCTGCCAGGATTGTCAAGTGCCCAATTGGTTCCGGATACAGGACCAACAGAAGATATGTCGTCTGTCCCGAATTACCTTGGTTATAAACTGGAAGGAAAAGAATACGAGAAGTTTTCCAGAGCACTACTCTGGACAAAAATAAGCATGGGGATGCTTGCCCTGAACACGGCGAGCATTATACTAACAACAGAGGTTGATCTTCTTACAGGCGCTATTATCTCCATACTTTCTTTTACCGGATGGACAATTTCCATGGCTTATATGTCGTTCAACTATCGGGATATGACTAATATGCTTAAAAAAAGAGGCGAAGATGATATATTGCCAATGACACCTATGATTTCATCTCTTATAGCTTATGCTTTCGGTATGGGAACAATCACCGCCATAGGCCTTTCATTTTCCGATGATACAGGAGTAGCAGCAGTTCTTGCTTATGCATGTGCTGCTGTTTCCGGTATAAGCGGAATCGTGGCAATTGTAAGTACCTTTACCTATTCGAGTAGGATATCCTACGGAGAATACAAGAAACAGCTTTCGAGCCTATACTATAGGTATAACTTTTAAGCTTAAGCTTGCTGAGGGTCTATACTATAGATACAACTTTTAAGCTTAAATAGGCCGTGCCTATTCCCCTTTTTATAGGTTGACAGCTTAAGCAAAATAAA
>QNBI01000047.1 GCA_003641675.1 Spirochaetota bacterium
ATTTTCTGCTCTTCTTCGCGTGTTGCAAGCTTTACAGTTACTTCCTCACTTGTTCCGTATCTGTTAATTCCTATACGGATTGACTTTTTAGGGGGAAGGTCGCCTATTGTCATAAGGAGTTCTGTAGAATCCTTAATTGTTTCATTGTTGATCTTTGTTATAATATCGCCGGGAAGGATTCCTCCTCTATCTGCAGGAGAACCTTTAAAGACTCCGTATACAAAAGCTCCGGTATGATCCTTTATATTAAGGCCGTCCGCAATCTGAGGCGATACATCGCCCATGGATACGCCGAGCCAGCCGTATTCTATTTTGCCTTTGGTTATGAATTCACTAATGGCATTCTTGGCAGTATTTATAGGAATTGCAAATCCAATACCGATACTGCCTCCAGAGGGAGAAGCTATCCATGTGTTAATACCTACAACCTGACCGTCCAGATTAACAAGAGCGCCGCCCGAATTTCCACGGTTTATTGCAGCATCGGTCTGTATATAATTTGTGAATGTTGCAATTCCTGAGCCCTGTATGGGATGTCTTCCTATTGCGCTTACTATTCCCGCAGTTACGGTGGATTCAAAGCCAAGCGGGTTGCCTACTGCCAGCACCCAGTCTCCTGCCTGAAGCATGTCGGAGTTTCCAAGCTCCGCTATCGGAACCGATTCTTTTGTTTTAAACATAACAAGTGCGAGGTCTTTCTTGTCATCCTTCCCTACAAGTTTTGCTTTGAATGTTCTATGATCGTGAAGTTTTATGCTAATCTCCTCCGCCTTTCCGACAACATGGTTGTTGGTAAGAACGTAGACCTTATCACCGGATCTCTTTACAATTACTCCGGAACCGAGTCCGTATTGTTTGTACTCACGGTACTGCTGCTGCTCTTTGGGATTATTTCCCTGAGGTCCGAAAAAGAATTCAAAGGGATTTGTAAACTGTGGTACAGGCTGCTTAATAATGTCAACCACATCTATTTCAACGACTGTTGGGATAACCTTTGCGGCAACCTGGCGAAATGAAAACTGCATACTCTTAAGTGCCGCGATGCCGGCAGCTCCGTTAGCAGCCCCTGTATTCTGAACCTGAACAGCCGTACCTGAAGGTTGCTGATTATTCAGAGGCTGTGCAGGCTTCTGTTCTGCTCTGCCTCCGAATCCGGAAAGTGAAATAATTAGAATAGCAGTAACTGTGAAAATTAGAAAAACGTTTACCACAAGAAACCCTTTAGAACCTAAAAATTTCTTAATCTTCATACTATCCTCCTTGGATTTAATTTATTTATGTTTATAGTGTAGTAAAAAATTGTTACAGAAAATTTACAGGAACATTACAATTTTGTAATGTTTAACGGAAGTTAAACCGGTATTGACAGAATAAAAAGAGTTCCGCCTTCTCTTATGTTTTTTGCCTCTATCGTGCCGCCGTGCGCTTTTACAATGGCCCTTGCAAGGCTTAAGCCGAGCCCCAGTCCCTTAATATTTTTAGTATTGGATGCTCTGTAGAGACGGTCCCAGATATGTTCTATCTCCTCTTCCGGAATGCCGATTCCGGTATCGGAGATACTGATAAAGGCGGATGTCTGTGAGTTAACTCTTTTTTTATGGAGTGCTACTTTTATACTGCCCTTATCCGGGGTATATTTCACCGCATTATCCAGTATATTGGCCAGAACCTGTCTTATCCTGTTCGGGTCAATATCTGCATAAATACCGGCTGCTATATCTGTTTTAATATTTATGCCCTTTTCATCTGCCGCGTAGTAATAAAACTCAGCTACATCCCTAATGAGGGATGAAAGATCGATCCTTGACTTATTTAAATTCATTACTCCTGTCTCTGCTTCGGAAATGTCCATAAGGGTATTTACCAGAGTCATTATGGATTTTGTATTCTCTACACATTCCTGAAGGGCCTGTCTGTAATGCTCTGCAGACTGTTCGGAACTCAAAGCTATTTCTGCTGTTCCCTGAAGCCTTGCCATCGGCGTTCTTAAGTCATGTGCAACATTATCCAGAGTTCTCTTAATTCTGTCCATGGATGAATCCAGGCTGTCGAGCATTGTATTGAACATGACAATAAGCTTTGATATCTCATCTCCACTGTGTTTATATGGTATTCTTAAATCTATCCTTCCTGTTTTAATAATTTTGTCTGCAGCTTCTATTACGGTATCCAGAGGTTTCAGCGAACGGAGTGCGAAGAAAAAAAATCCCGCCGCTCCCAGTATAAGTACCGGAATTAATGAGAGAATAAAGATATCACGAAAATGTTTAAGCACCCTGATTTTATCTGCTGTACCTATTCCAACCTGTAGAATGTTGCCGTCGGGAAGAAACACTGTCCTAATCTGTACTGTGCCCCTATAACCCGGAGCTTTAAGCTGAATAAACCCCTCTGAACCTTGCGGTTTTATCCTTCTGAGAGAATTAAAGTCAAAATATTCCCATATTTCAGGGTAGAGCAGATAGAGGGTTGTATTTGTTCTGTCTGCAATGCGCACGAGAAAAGCTCTTCCTTCGTATTTGTTCTTAATTAACTCCTGCGACAGTACTTTAAGCCCGCCGGACTGATACTGTGCCCAGAAGTTCAGTACAAGAAATTTAAGTTCATTAACAGAATCATTTTTTAATGCCCGTGTTAAAAAAAGATAGGAAGTGCTGTAGAGAATTACTGCGCCCGACAAAAAAAGAATTAGAAAGAGGAACGCCACACGGAATTTAATCGACTTTAAGAACATATCCGACACCGCGTATGGTTTTGATTAACTTTACTTTATAATTGTTATCTATTTTATTTCTTAGCCTTGAAATAAGGACATCCACTATATTTGTCTGAGGGTCAAAATCGTAATTCCAGACCTTTTCCATGATCATAGTTTTTGTCAGCACATTGCCTGCATTTCTCATAAGGTATTCAAGAAGCGTAAATTCTCTCGGTCTTAATTCTATTTTTTTACCGGCCCTTTCCACGGTATGGCTGTAGAGATCCAGAGTAAGGTCGCCTACGGCAAGCTTGGAAGAGTTTTCCGATAAACGGCTTGTCCTCCTGATAAGAGCCTGTACCCGCGCAAGCAGTTCTGCAAAAGAAAACGGCTTTGTGAGGTAGTCATCTCCTCCGTGCCTTAGGCCGCGCACTTTGTCATTTACGGACTGGCGTGCGCTCAGTATGAGTATGGGCATATTGTAGCCTTTACCTCTTAAAGACTCTATGAGTTCTATTCCGTCCATTCCCGGAAGCATAATATCGACTATAAGAAGGTCGTAAAAACTGTTCTCTGCTAAGGCAAGGCCTTCTTCGGCACTTTCTCTTAAATCTACTGTGAATCCGGCTTGAGCAAGGCCTTTTGAAATGAATGATGCAATTTTACAGTCGTCTTCAACTATTAGTATTTTCATAAATTTTCTATGCAAAATTAAAACTGCCGGCGGTCGGAGTCGAACCGACACGGGCTTAAAGCCCACCAGATTTTGAGTCTGGCACGTCTACCAATTTCATCACGCCGGCAACTAAAAAGCTGGAAATAGAGTCAAAGTACGATGTTGCAGCATCGTACTTTAACGCATACAGCAGGCAGGCAATAGGATAGTTATCTTTGGATGTCTTGTCAAGATTTCGGTTCTCATGTAAAGATATATCCTGCAATGTATAATAAAAGTTATAAAAAGTACTATACTAACTGTTCACTCTGCCCGCGGGAATGCCGTGTTGACAGGACGGTAAGTGCTGCCGGTTTCTGCAGAGAGACGGACAGAGTCCGTATTGCATGGGCCGGACTCCATTACGGTGAAGAACCGACTATTACTGGTAAGAAAGGTTCGGGAGCGGTTTTTTTTACAGGCTGCACTTTAAAGTGTGTATTTTGTCAGAACTATCAGGTTTCCGGAGGCATTCTGGGCGGTTATGTGTCTTCCGGGGAACTTACGGAAATTATGCTTGGACTTCAGAAGGTCCATGCGGAAAATATCAATCTTGTAACCGGCACTCACTTTATTCCCCATATAATAGATTCAGTGGAAGAGGCCAAAAAGGAGGGTTTAAGAATACCTGTAGTATGGAATACCTCAGGGTTTGAGAAAATCATTTCGCTTAAGCTCATTGAAAATACAGTGGATATTTTTTTAACAGATATTAAAACTCTCTCACATGAATATTCAAAGAAGCTGTTTAATTTTTCTAACTATCCGGAAGTGGCAATTAAAGCTGTCAACAGTATGGCGGATATGAAGCCTATAAAAAAAGAGGACGGGAAACTTCTAAGCGGAGTTATTGTTAGGCATCTTGTAATGCCTGGAATGCTGGACTCCACTTTTAAAGTATTAAAGCTTTTTAAAGACAACTGGTACGGGAAGGCGATTCTTTCACTGATGTTCCAGTATATACCTGTGAAAAAATATACGTCCGCAGAAATTGATAATTTAACGAAAATGCTTACAGAGGATGAATACAGTAGAGTAATGGATTTTCTCTATAGACTTAATATCGATGAAGGCTATATGCAGGAATTTTCCTATGGCAGCAATGTTGAATGGATGCCGGATTTTAGCAGGTGCAATCCCTTCCCGGAGGGTATGGCTAAAACTCTGTGGCACTATAGAGAAGACTGCAGGGGGCAGAAATAGCAGGGAGCGGCAGCAGTAGCCGGGGACAGCTAAAGTACTCTCGGCACTATACTGGTACCGGTAAAATCCCTTCCGTTAAGAATGTTAATGAGGTTTTCTATATTTGCCCCGGAGGCGATTATTACTGTGAACCCGTTCTGTGCCGCCTTTTTTGATGCTACAGGATCAAAGGGAACATTAATTCCTGGTTTCCATACATTCCCTACGAGTTTCTGAAAATCCGGCCATGTTATCCTTTCTATCTGGACGGCGTCCGGATTCTTTTTAGGGTCATCGGTATAAACCTTCTCTATGTTGGAGAGGTTTATAATGGTGTCTGCAAAAAATTTCTCTGCAAGTATGACGGAATCGTAGTCTGTTGAGAATCCCGGTTTCCAGCCGGATGCAACCAGTATTCTCCCGGCGAAAATAGAAACAGCAGTAGGGTCTGTTACAACCGTGTCCACTGTATACTCACGGAAAATATTCTTAACAAGTTCTGCATTAATTCTTGTCGCCCGTATTCCGATCCAGTCCAGCTCATCCGGAGAGGCATCCGGAACTATTTTTAGATAAGCCTGCTGATATTTTCTCGCTGTGGCTCCTCCTCCGCAGACGAGAATGAGTTTCCGCATTCTGTCTTCGGAAAGGTATTCCGCGACAGCTCTTTTAAAGGATAAAAGGAAATCGGTATCCACAGAATCCGGAACAATTAAGGAACCGCCTAAAGAAATTACATGAATCCTTGGCTTGCTATGATTATTTTTACTCATTATAGAGAGAGTATTAGGCTTTTTTATAATTTTCAAGCAAATTCTTTACTATATAAATTAATTTTGTATTGATTTTTCTCGTAAAAAATTCAGTAATACCCATATACAAACAGGAAAGGAAAAAAGATGAAAATATTAGTTTCGGATAAAATAGCAAATGAGGGGTTAGAGAAGCTTAGAAATTTTCCGGAGATTGAGTCGGTTATAAAAACGGGATTAAGTGAGGAAGAGCTCATCTCTGAAATACCTTCCTATAGTGCCCTTGTTGTGCGTTCGGCTACAAAGGTAACGAAAAAAATAATAGAAGCTGCGGAAAATCTTAAGGTTATAGGGAGGGCAGGAGCAGGGGTGGATAATATCGATATAGATGCAGCAACAAAACACGGAATTGTTGTAATGAATACTCCCGGAGGTAATGCAGAAGCAGCGGCGGAGCTGGCCGTTGCCTTAATGTTTGCAACGGCAAGAAATGTAGCCCATGCGAACATTTCCATGAAAGCGGGCCGCTGGGATAAGAAGCTGTTTGCGGGTATTGAGCTTTTAGACAAAACTCTCGGCATTATAGGAACAGGATTTGTAGGAGGTATTGTTGCCAGGAGGGCAGGAGCTCTGGGTATGCATGTCATTGCGTACGATCCCTATATATCAGAGGAGAAGGCTTTGGAAATCGGAGCAGAACTTACAGGACTTGATGAGCTTTTAAAGCGGGCCGATTTTATTTCGATTCATGTCCCTAAAAATAAGGAGACTGTCGGTTTTATAAATGAGGATACTTTTAATAAGATGAAAAGGGGTGTTTTTTTTATAAACTGTGCGAGGGGAGGCATAGTAAAAGAAGATGCTCTGCTTAAAGCGCTTGATAGCGGCAGAGTAGCAGCGGCGGGTATAGATGTTTATGAATCCGAACCCCCTGTGTCGTGGGACCTGGTGAAACATCCGAAAGTTACGGCTACTCCTCATATAGGCGCTTCTACAAGGGAGGCTCAGATTAATGTTGCCGTTATGGTTATGAACCAGATAGGTACTTATTTAACAAAAGGTGAAATAATAAATTCTGTTAATAAACCAATAAAATAAAACTTATTTATATATTATAGCCTGAGTGGAATTTTTTTTGTATAATTATTAATAGAATGAGTGAGGATATAACAGATTTATTAAAAGCCTGGAAGTATGAACCGGGAGATCAAATTCGGATAATTAAGGCGGATGACGGAAGGGATGTACTCCAGGTGAGGCAGCCCCTCGGAATAGAACAGTATGAAATGGAGGGAAGACCGGACGGTAAAAGGCCTTTCAACCGGGAATCTGTTCTGGATGAGTTTCTATACAGAATAGATAACAACCCTGAATATACGATTAATCATGAAGATTTTCTTCTAATCCAGAATGAAGGGATTATTTATTACTTTCGTTATCTTGTGTTCTTCCAGATCGGGGATTTTAAACGGACTGTAAGGGATACGGAGCACAACCTTAAGATATGCGATATTGTTGAAGGCCATGCAGAGGTAGAAGAGGACAAAAAAGATATGCTGCAGTACAGGCCGTATATAATGAGAATGAACGCAGTCTCACGGGCAATGATTCTTCTGCATCATGAGATGAAAACAACAGCTAAGGAAGTCCTGGAATCTGCAATTAATACTATTGAAACAATGCCGGAAATAGATACCCCTGCCTTTCAATTTGAACGTATCCGTTCTGTTAACTATCTTAAGTCCACTCTTAAACAGGTTACGGAACAGAATGGGAATCCGCTGGAAAAACTGCACACCGACCTTGAAAGAGCTGTAAAGGAAGAGAATTATGAACTGGCTGCGGAGCTCCGCGACAGAATAAGGGACTTAGAGAACAGGGGAAAAGGTTCCAGCCGCAGGCTTGTTTAACAAACAGCGGCTATTTAGTAAGTCCAAAAATTGCTCCGCTTCCGCCGAAGATGGGGATTTTGACTTTTATTTTTAAGTTAAGCTGTGCGGCCAGCGAAGGTACTCCTCCGTTTTGGATAAAATTCTTAAAGTTCCCGTTGTGCCTTTTACCTGCAAGCCATTCTATGAATTTAATCGTAAACTTAGCAAAGGATTTTCGTGTTTGTGGATTTATATTGTAGTCCATAATGTATAAAGACCCTCTATCCCTTAGAAGCCTTAACATTTCTTTTAAAACCGGAATACGATATTCTTTGTCCATTTCGTGCAGTGCGAGCGATATTAATGCAGCGTCAAAGCTTTTGCTGTTAAGAGGAATGGACCTCCCATCGGCTTTTAGAAATGTGAGTTTTCCTTTGGAAGAATAATTTTTTGGGAACATGGAATCTGAAATATCAATACAGGTTACATTTATACCGGACTGTGCAATTATAATACTCTGTTTCCCTGTGCCGCAACCGACCTCAAGAATATCTGTATATCTTTTTTTTACAATAATATCCTTAAGTGTTTTTTTGGGGGCAGATAAAAGGGGTTCTATAAATATAGTATAGAATAGTCTGTTGATTTTCATCTCTGTTATGAGTATTGTACTATAAACAGAAAATGTAAGAGTGTCTATTTAAAAGATATCAAAGGGGATATTTATGAAGTACAAATTTCAGCATGGTGAAATGAGAATTAGAAAAGCTGAAGGAGACGGTGGTTCCGGCCTTCCTCATAATGATATAAGGATTATACGGCATAATTCCGGCATCCCGGTAATAAAGGCCCTTGGTCTTGAGGATGCGTATTACGGTATGGGTATTATGCATGCCTACGATAGAATGTTTCAGATGTGGTTTGTTAAGGTGCTTTCCGAGGGGAGGGCTGCTGAGATTTTCGGCGACCGTGAAGATTTAATTAACATAGACAAGTATTTTCGGACACTTAAATTTAGATCTAACGGTTCTTCGGATAAAAGCAGGGCGAGCGATTTTACTGATAATTTTTCTAAGCTGCTCAATGCATATATAACCGGCGTGGAGGATTTTAGAAAGAGCGGCTATGTTCCCTTTGAATTCCGAGTTACCGGATATAAACCGGAGCCGTGGGAACAAGAGGATGTTTTTGCACTGTCAAGAATTATGGCATATGTAGGACTCGGAAAGTCAGGGAGCTGCGGAAAAGGTTATTGCAGATGTTATTCTTCAGGATAGGAAATATTTTGACAATCTGGGCGTTCTCTTTAATCCGTACTTTAACGGATACGATTATAACTGGTTTAAAGGGATAAAGTTAAAGTCCCCTCTGTCGGAGAATGTTATTTTTGATAATTCTATCGGCGGCAGCAACAACTGGGCTGTTTCCGGTAAGCTTACAGAATCGGGAAAACCCCTGTTCTGCAATGACCCGCATCTGGAAATTTCTCGTCTTCCAAGCATCTGGTACGAGGTTATAGTAGATACCCCGGAAGCCTGGTTCACAGGTATCACAGTACCAGGAGCGCCGGCACTCGCATCGGGATGGAACGGAAACTACGGTTGGGGAATAACATTTACATCGGCCGATACGGAGGATTTTTTTATAGAGAAGTGTAGAGAAGGGAAATACTTAAAGGACGGCAAGTATCATTCTTTTAAAGAACGAAAGGAAATTATAAAAACAAAGAAAGGGCGGAGTATAGATTTTGCTGTTTATGAAAATGAACATGGATTTCTCGAGGGTAATCCATATAAGGATGAAATTTGCCTTTCCAGAAAGTGGAGCGGAATGGAAGATGTCCTGTGGAAAACGCTGAGCAGTTTTTTTAAACTACCCGTTGCGCATTCTGTTAAGGAGGGTATGGAACTGGCTGCAAACATCGATATACCTTCTTTAAACTGGGTTTTTTCCGACAAAGAGGGAAATATCGGGTTTAAAATGTCTGGTATTATTCCCAGAAGGAA
>QNBI01000459.1 GCA_003641675.1 Spirochaetota bacterium
CTACAATTTTAAGCCTACGCTAAACGTTACTCCCGGTGATATTGCACTTACTTGCCCTGCAAAAATCTTAAGAGAAATATGGAAATCCTTAAAACAGCTAGATACAATAATTCCAGGTATTCTTCACCCTTCTACAATTATCTACTATCCGGAAATAAAGATGTACGCAAACAGACCAAAATTTATAAACGGACACTTCTCCGTTAAAGAGGGGATATACTTTATAGGCGACGGTGCAGGAACAAGCAGGGGAATCACAGCATCATGGGCGTCCGGTATAAGGGCTGCAGAGGGTATACTAAAAACGAGATGCTGATGTTTTAATTCCCTCTCTTTAAATGGAAATGAATCACCCTCTTTTTTCATAACAAAAGAGGCGGAATTTTCTCCTGCCAACCCCGGAGGCGGAATATAGAGTTCTATTATATCCAGCAGCGGATAACCCACATCTAAAAGCCATTCATCTCTCGAAGAGTTATTTTTAAGTTTAAAACGTATCCTGTCGGCTGCATCCGTATATCCGAAATTAGGAGTCTCCTGTCTGCTTTTAATAGAAGCTCTGGAGAGTCCTGGCGAAGCAACGTCCTGAATGGATCACTTTTTTTCTTTATCCACAAGGATTTCGAGATAACGCCCTATATGATATTCACCTTTAGAGTTCGCTAAAACAACTGCTTCCTGGGAGAATAGAGGATAAGCCGCCAGGAGCATAAATATAAGAAAAACGAAAAAACAACTTTTTCGAATCATGGTTTAAATGATATTTAAACTTATACTACACGGGAAGCCAGAAAGCAAGGAAATGTAGAAAACCGGAAAGAACTAATTATAATAAATTATACTTCTTAATTCTGTTGTAGAGAGCTTTTCTGTCTATATTTAAAAGTCTTGCGGCTTTGCTTTTATTCCAGTTTGCCTTTTCCAGAGCTTTGAGAACCGTTTCCCTTTCCACCCTGTCTAAGTGCATATTCCCCGTGGAATCTATGTAGCTGCCCGTGTAGGTATAACTGTCGGCGTCAATATTAAAGCATCTATCCATATCCTGTATCCCTTCCGCAACGGCGACTTTAACTTTTTCCGTGCTTCCATAGTGTAAAGCAGCAGCCTCTTTAATTTCCTGAGGCAGATATTCTGTATCCAGCTCTTTTTCGGGGCAGATTACCGACATTCTCTCTATGCAGTTTTCGAGTTCCCGCACGTTACCCGGCCAGTTATAGGAGAGAAGCATATTCATGGCATCCGGCCTTACCCCGCTAATAGATTTTCCTTCCTGTCTGTTAAATTTGGCAAGAAAATGGTCTACCAGCAGAGGGACATCCTCTTTTCTATCCCGGAGAGCGGGCGCTTTTACCCTTATAACATTTAATCTGTAGAAAAGATCCGCCCGGAAATTACCGGAAACCACTTCCGATTTTAAATCTCTGTTGGTTGCAGTAATAAGACGGAAATCTATGCTGATAGGATGAAGCCCCCCAAGCCGCACAAGCTGCTTTTCCTCTATAACTCTAAGAAGTTTCGACTGCAGAGCAAGGCTCATTTCGCCAATTTCATCGAGAAAGACAGTTCCGCCCTCGGCAAGTTCTATCCTGCCCTTTTTCCTGTTGCTTGCACCTGTAAAGGCTCCGCGCTCATACCCGAACAGCTCGCTTTCCAGCAGGCCCTCCGGCAATGCAGAACAATCAACTATAATAAAAGGCTTCCCCTGCCTGTCGCTGTAACGGTGTATAGCCTTTGCAATAAGCTCCTTTCCTGTTCCATATTCCCCCTCTATCAGTACAGCGGAGCTGGAAGCAGCCACTGTTTTTATTAGTGAAAAAAGCTTTTGCATAGCCCGGCTCTTTCCGATTAGCTTATCCAGATTAAATCTCTTTGCAACCTCTTCCTTTAATAGCAGATTCTCCTGTTTTATTAATTTCTGGTCCAGAGCCCGGCGGAGAACTATTTTTAAAAGGTCGTAGTCCAGCGGCTTGGTGAGATAATCATAGCCGCCGGCTTTAATCGCTTCCACGGCAGAAGAAATGGAGCCGTAAGCTGTAAAAAGAATTATCGGCATTTCAGAGTTTAATACATGGATCTTTCTAGTGAGCTCTATTCCGTCAATTCCGGGAAGCTTAAAATCTGTTAAAACTATATCCGGTAAGTTTTCTTCTATTAAATTAAGAGCTTCCTCTCCGGTTCCGCATGTTACTACCATATACCCTTCTGTTTCTAAAAAATCCTTAAGTACTTCTCTTATATTCTTTTTATCATCTATTACCAGAATCGTTTCCGTATTTATACTCATATCTTTAAACTCTCCGTTTCAGTCAGGTTTAAAACCTTTGCTATCTACTATTTCCGGTTCCATTTGTTAGGCTACCCTCTTATTTCCCGCAGGAAACCGCATTTTCTGGCTGAACATTGGCTGTATTTTTGTATATTTAAATGTATTTCACGGTTTTGTCTATATCTTATTTACAATATCTTAAAATATAGTATTATTATTTTTTAAATGAACCCAATAAAGATTCTTTTAATTTTCACAGCAGTTATGTTATTTTTTTTGGCCGGATGCACTTCTACTAATTCCGGGAAAATACAGAATATGAATATACTTAAACAGGAAACTATTCCAGAGCTTAATCTAAAAAACAATCCGCGTTACGGCGATTTTGCCGAAATTTCC
>QNBI01000460.1 GCA_003641675.1 Spirochaetota bacterium
CCTGTGCCTGTTGCCATAACAAGAAGTATTTTTCGCTTGCCGCCTTCAAGAACCTTATCCATAATCTGCATCGCTTCTTTTTGATAAGGACGAGGTATACGCCATTCGCCGCCCTTAAAATATTTTTCTGGAATAGGAATAACTGATATTGATTTTTGCTCAAGGCGAAGATTTTGGATTTTCTCAAGATCGCGCTGGGAATAAAAGGTTGCCACTTTTTGCTCCGACCGACTCTTATAATCCCAGAAATAAATCTCTTCTCCGTTAGATAAGAAAATAAACTCGGCCCTGATTGATTCTGCGTATGAAAGAGCCTGTTGTTTTGCAGAAGCAGGATCAATAGAAAATCGCTTTGCCTCAACAACAGCCACAGCGCGGCCTCGGCTATCTTTAAGAATGTAATCCGCGCGGCCGCTTTCTGCTATTTCTTCCGTAGAAACTTGATTCTTGTCTTCAATATCCCAACCAGCTTCCCGTAATTTGCGGTCAATCAAAATCCGAGCATCGGCTTCACGCATAAATTTTTTACTTGCCCCGTTAGAACCCGAAGAGTTTCTAGTGGGGCCAGTTGTATTTTTCTTAGTCATAATTAAAGCAATTTATGATCAGCAAAACTAAAAAAGTTTGTTTTACTTACAATTACATGGTCTTTTATTTCAATACCAAGAATCTTTCCTGCCTCAACTAATTGTTTTGTGATTTCTGAATCTTCTTTGGATGGCATAGGATCTCCGGATGGATGATTATGAGCCAGAATAATTTGAGCGGCCAAGTGACGAACGGCCGGCTCAAATACTTCTCGCGGATGAACTAAATTAGCGTTAAGTGAGCCAACCGAAATAATCTCTCTTTTTATTTCTTGATTGCGCGCATCTAAAAAGAAAATAACAAAATGTTCTTTTTTATTATCCCGAATGTCCTTTAATTCGTTCCAAACATCTTTAGGGGTAAGATAAATCCGACTCTTTTTATTTTGTAAAAACCGACGACCTAATTCAAAACAAGCTACAATCTCACAGGCCTTAGCTGTGCCCAAGCCAAAAGTGTTTTTTAATTCTTTAAAGTTAGCCTTGGCCAAGCCGCTTCCGCTAAATTTGCCTAAAATCTTTCTGGACATTTCAACTACATTTAATCCTTTGCCACCCGTTCTTAAAAGAACAGCCAAAAGTTCCGAGTTAGAAAGTTTCTCGGGTCCATATTTCTCTAATTTCTCTCGCGGCCTATCTACTCTTGGAAGATCTTTTATTTTTGCCATAATTATTTCATTAAATCATCAACGCCAACGCCTAACGCGCCTAACGCTTTGACGATTTTTTATTTTTCACTAGTAATAAATATAAATCTGAATCCATAATAGCTTACTTTATGCTTATAGATACAAATTATCTTACCATTTAGTTTGCATCCTGCCAACACATTTGCTCTGTGCCTTTTTATATTTAATGAATATTTAAGTTTCTTGTATAATTTAATTGTTACTTTGCCATATTTATTTTTTCCTGGATTTATGAGCTTTCTTTTTTGCCACTTTTTCCAACGCTTTAATACTCTCTAAATAATCTTTTTCCGCTTTACTCAATGTTTCTTTCTGATATTCTCTATATTCCGCTTCGGCTTTTTTTATCGCTTTTTCGTGGCTTATTTTTCCCGAATCGGACAAAACTCCTTCGCCATAATCTCCCAATAATTTATCAAGAGCCTTGATATGATCTGCCATATTCATTGTTTGCCGATTCATAGCGCGCAACTCCGCCAATTCAAAATAAGCTGAGACAAGGCGATTTAATTTTTCCAGTTCCTCAATACTTAAATAATTTTTTGCTATGCGAACTTCCTCTAGGACCGGCAAATCACCGGCAAAAACCGTCAAGCCCATAAATTCCTTTTTGCTGTCGGCGCGGTTATAAATAACTTCCGCCGCCGTTTGTTTGTGCGCTGCATAATGTAATTTATTTTGCACGATTTTAAAAAAATTGATTGAATGTAAAGATTTTGGATCATAATCAACACTCGTGGCATAGAGGTCAAGAACCTGCCGATACAACACTTTTTCACTGGATCTAATATCACGAATACGAGCCAAAAGTTTTCTCCAATACACCCCGCCGCCATTATTTTTCAAAAACTCATCGTTCATAGTAAAACCTTGAACAAGATATTCACGAATTCGGGCGGTTGCCCATTGGCGAAATTTTGTGCCCTCCAACGATTTTACACGATAGCCAACAGAAATAATGACATCCAAATTGTAAAA
Organism: Spirochaetota bacterium; assembly: GCA_003641675.1. Classification (GTDB taxonomy): domain Bacteria; phylum Spirochaetota; class Spirochaetia; order SZUA-6; family SZUA-6; genus SZUA-6. The sequence continues at coordinate 2,255 of QNBI01000460.1, forward strand.
ATTTGTCGGCTTGGTAGAAAAATCGGAATTTCCGATTTTTCTCATAGATGTTTCAGGCAGTAACTCTTTTTCTTTGTAAATATTAATAATATGCTCATTAATCGTAGAACGGCCTTTATTAAATAGTTTCGCCATTTGGTCAATAGTGAGCCAGACTGTCTCGTTTTCAAGGCGCACCTCAATCTTTGGTTGACCTTTGTCACCCTCATAAATAATAATCTGATTGTTGTTTTGTGTGTTATTTTTCATAATCAATTTTGCTTAAATTATCCAAAATCCGCTTGTTGAGTTTTGTTTCTTCTTTAAGCTGATTCTCAAATTCTTTTTGCAATTCCGGAAATTTCTCGGAAAATACAAAATCGTCTTCTTCTTCCGGTAAGCCGACATAACGCCCAGGACTTAACACATAA
>QNBI01000461.1 GCA_003641675.1 Spirochaetota bacterium
CGAATATTTATCAAAGCTTCTTCCATAGTTTTCCCTTGTGAATAACAACCACTAAATACAGGGCATTCCACAACATAAAAACCATCTTCATCTTTTTCTGCCAATATTGGTAATTGATAATGTATACTAAAAATTGCTACTATTTGACCTTCTCCAAACCCTTATCCTTTAAAAACGGCAGGGGAGTATTTTTAAATTCAAAGGGCATATAAATCTGCTCCTTATAACCGGGGCTGTAACTGGTTTTAATTTAAAAGGAAATCGGCAAGAGAAACATGGCGGATACCCTCAACCGTATCCTGAAAAAAACTATCCATGGTAACAACATATTTCGGATAATGGTCCCGGATCTTTAAAAGCGGGCGGTATTCTCTTTCTATTATTTCCTCCGAATCTCCTATAAGATAGGAAACCTGTATATAAAACTTATACTCTCCCTTAACTGCAATAAAATCAATCTCTTTACCACCCAGCTTCCCCACATAGACCTCATATCCCCGGCTTATAAGCTCCGAATAAACAATATTCTCCAGAACTCCGGAAATTGATCTGTCCTTAAAGCCCATAACAGCATAAAGCAGAGAGTGATCCCCGATATAGTATTTTTCGTTTGTTTTTAGAATCGACTTGCCCTGAACATCATACCGTGAAACCTTTCTTATAATAAAGGCACTTTCAAGAGCGTCAAGATAATTGTATACAGTATTCAGATCAACCCGCCTCTGCTGACTCTTGAAATAATCAGCAACTTTCTTTGCGGAAAAAGTATTGCCGATATTATCAAATACAAATTTAACAACCCTTTTCAGCATCTCGATATTTCTTATGCCGTGACGCTCTACGGTATCGCGCAATATAGCGGAGTCATAAATATCCCGAACAATTTTATATGAAGTCTCATACGTGTAATCAGTCAGATTAACAACAGGAAACCCTCCTATACGTATGTACCTTTTTAATTCTTCATTACGGTCACCGGAGAGTTTATCTGAATAGGTCTTCCGAAAATCAAGATACTCGGAAAAAGAAAGGGTACCGATATTTATTTCAACATATCGCCCGGCAAGAAAAGTTGACAGCTCCGAGGAAAGCAGACGGGAATTCGATCCGGTTATGTATATATCGGTATTTGTACTGGAAAAAAGCGAGTTTACTGCCTTTTCCCAATCCTTTACCTCCTGAATTTCATCAAGAAGCAGATAACAATGCTTTTGAGGATCGATCCTTTCCTTAATGTATAAATCAAGCTTCTTTGCCGAATCGATATCAATAAAATCCAGATTCTCAAAATTAATAAAGATCAGGCAATCGGAACCGACACCTCTTTCTCCCAGCTCCTTTTTAAGCAATTCCAGTATGGAAGACTTTCCGCTGCGCCTCATCCCCGTCAGAACCTTTACAAGCGGCTTATCAATAAAAGGGCGTATTTTATCCAGATAAAGATCTCTTTTAAGCAATACTGTTTCCTTTCCCCGCATCTATACACTATTATAACACCTATAATCTTATGGGTATACCCCTAAATACTTCCCAATACCATTTAACAATATGGGTATGACCATAAAATCTCCCCTGCTCTTGCTATCGCAATATACAGAAAATGAATAAAATCCTTATTTGTATTTCTCTCATATCCTTCGGATATGTTGGATGGAATAGATACTGCGGCTCCCTGTGGTTAATTATTCTCCCGCTCTTGCAATCAAATACTGTCCGTACTGGTTCTTTTTTAAGGGTTCGGCGAGTTTTAAGAGCTGCGAGGCATCGATGTAGCCCATCTCGAAGGCAATTTCCTCTATACAGGAAACCTTTAGTCCCTGGCGTTTTTCTATTGTCTGGATAAACTGGGAAGCTTCCAGAAGGTTTTCGTGTGTTCCCGTATCAAGCCAGGCGTAACCGCGGCCCATGAGCTCTACCTTTAAGTCTCCCTTTTCAAGATACGCCTGATTGACGGATGTTATCTCCAGTTCTCCCCGGGCAGAAGGCTTTATGTTCTTTGCGATTTCCACAACAGAGTTGGGATAGAAGTACAGCCCCACAACAGCGTAGTTCGACTTAGGCTCAGAAGGTTTTTCCTCTATGCTTGTTACGTTGCCCTCTTTGTCAAAAGCGGCAACGCCGTAGGCTTCCGGTTCATTGACATAGTATCCGAAAACCGTTGCCTTGTTCTGCTCCGTAACATTGCGGACAGACCTGCGCAAGAGATCAGTAAGTCCATGGCCGTAAAAGATGTTGTCCCCGAGGACAAGGCAGACATCGTCACTGCCGATAAACTCATCGCCAAGTATAAAGGCCTGGGCAAGTCCGTCCGGAGAAGGCTGTACCTTGTAGCTGAATTCAAGCCCCAGATCCTTACCGTCTCCCAATAGATCCCGGAACCTGGGCAGATCTGAAGGAGTTGAGATAATGAGTATCTCCCTTATTCCCGCAAGCATGAGAACAGAGAGGGGATAGTAGATCATGGGTTTGTCGTATATCGGCAGCAGCTGTTTGCTTACCGATTTTGTAATGGGATACAATCTTGTGCCGGAGCCTCCAGCGAGGATTATGCCTTTCATTGGTTAGTCCTTAAATTCTTTTTCGTAATTTTTCTCCCGAATTTATATGATAATCTATATCATCAAATTCGTTGATATAACTAATTAAACACGGATCCATCCA
>QNBI01000462.1 GCA_003641675.1 Spirochaetota bacterium
AGAAAGCATGCCATTTGTTAAGGGGTTGGGTCTTAATGCCCATATTCTCGAGGATATATATCATAGGAACCACAAATCGCTACTGGGGAATATGCCAGGCAAAATTGATTTTAATTCGGCAATACATTATTTATCCAGGTTTATAAAAATTTTAACAGAAATTAATACCCAAAAGAAATACAGTGCTGAAGTTATGCGTATTAAAACAGAATTAGAGACCATTAAAAATAGGAGAGCAAAATAATGCATAGAACAGCAGTTGTTGGGTTGGGCATCGGTTTAGCTCATTGTGCAGGCTATCTTGAAAGCAAAAATGCTCAATTGGCTGCCGTCTGCGACCTCGATCCTGTCCGTCTATCTAAAGTAGGAGGTACCTTTAGTCAGGGAAGCATGTTTATTCTAAAACAGCTCTTTTCGGAAGATATTCTTAAAAAAACATGGGAAGAATTGGGCGTTAAAACGTATCAATATATCGATGATCTGCTTGAAGATGATACAATCGATACAATAAGTCTCTGTATCCCGGATTACCAGCACGCCGAACAGGCGTTAAAAATAATCAAAAAAGGCAAAAACCTCCTGCTCGAAAAGCCTATAGCTATTACTTCGGAAGATGCAGAGCGGGTTCTAGAAGAAAACGACAAACAAACCGGCCGGTTAGCAATAGGATATGAATTCAGAATTAACCCTGCCATACGCAAAATAAAAGATTTAATCGATGGCGGATTCACAGGAAAAATCCATGCATTTTCTCTGTATCATTTCCGGAAGTCATTTAAACATGATAAATGGAACCAATGGATAGAGAAAAAAGAATATTCCGGCGGTCTGCTTGTTGAAGAGACCTGCCATTGGTTCGACCTCGCAAGACATATTACAGGAAAAGAGATAGAATCACTGCACTGTGTAACAACAGATAAAATTTATAAAGATTTTGATTATGAAGATATAGCCTATATTAACGGCCGTTTTGCCAACGGGGCTATACTGCAGATATCACATGCACTTACAGGTTTTGACTTCGACCTTTCCATAACAGTATATGGTGAAAAGGGTACAATCCGCTGCAGCTTAAAAGAATCTCCTGCAAACTACTATGGAATTGTGTCATGGGGTAAACCGGATGGAAGCCCTAAGAAAGCAGAAACAGCTGCCTTTGGCATAGAAGCATCGGAGCCTTACAATATAAAAGAATATGTAAAATATTTTATCAATACTCTAAGTGATACAGCATATTCCGAGGTACTGAATGTGAATGGTATTCTTGCAGGTGCAGATGACGGGTTTAAATCATTAAAACTCTCCCTACTCTCTCAAAAATCAGCAGAAGAAGAAAAAATTATCAAGGGGATATCATGAAAAAATCAGTAAAACTCGGAATTGTCTGTATGGCACGCAAAACCTTCGATTATAACGCGGCAGACAAAATATACCGGGATATTCTAAGCGAAATAAGGAAGATAGCATCTGTCTCCTGGACAATTGTTAAAAACCTCGTTATCACACTCGAAGAGGCAAAAACTGCGGGAAGACAGTTACGTGAAGCCGGAGTAGCCGGCATTGTGTGCATAAGCGGGACATTTCATCTCGGCCATCTTGTTTTGGAAATAAATAAGTTAGTCCAAAAACCTATTCTATTATGGGGGCTTCCCGAGCTTCCATACAATGGAGGCAAGATAAGACTTAACAGCATATGCGGTCTTAATCTCGATGCTTCTAATCTTTATAAGAGCGGAATTAAAAATTATCATACGGTAATAGGTAATAAAATAGACGAGGACTGGATAGATGCAGTTAGAATTATTTCTGCTTTTAAAGGAGCGCATATAGGTGTTGCGGGTTTTAGAGCTCAGGGTTTCTTTAATTTAAGTTTTAATAATTTAAGACTCTACGATGAACTGGGGGTACTCCTCGATCATTACGAACTTTCAGATGTGTATGGCGGTTCAGTTGAAAGTAAGGAGTTGGATAAAAGAGAGGCCGATATTAAAGGGGTTTTTGATATATCCGGCATAACTAAAGATCAGTTTCAAAAAGTTGCCAATCTTACCGTTAGTATGGATAATTTTATAAAACAAAACTCACTGGACGCCTTTGCAATTCGCTGCTGGCCGGAATTTGCTGCCCGATACGGTATTTCACCCTGTGCAGCTATGTCTATGCTGCAAGCAGAACACAAGATAATAGCATGCGAGGGAGATGTTGAAGGGGCTCTGTCCATGTTTGCACAAAGTGCTGTTGGAGGAGAAACTCCTTTTCTATTTGATTTTTCGCAGGTCGATTTTAACGAGGATTTTGCTCTATTCTGGCATTGCGGTGTCGCTCCCTATAACCTCTGGAATAAAACTTGTCCCATAACACTGGATACGTACTTTGCCGGCGGCAAGGGTGTAACAGCCGATTTTGTGCTTAAAAGCGGTGACATTTCTATTTTACGTATAGATTCTACTAATGGTAAATACAGATTGTTTGTTAAGAAAGGCAAAGCGGTTCCAACAGAAAAATTGCTAAAGGGCACATATACCCGTGTTGTTTTTGAAGAGCCTGTCTCTTCTGTATTTCAGAAAATAGTTGATAACGGCTTTGCACATCATTTCTCTATGGTTTACGGTAATTATATAAAACCTTTTAAGATACTTGCAAAATTAAAAGGCTGGG
>QNBI01000463.1 GCA_003641675.1 Spirochaetota bacterium
CATAATGAGAATTCTCATATCAGCTGCTATACTATTGCACTTTTAAACAAAGTTAAAGTGCAATTTTTTTTTGACGGGTACTATTCAACATCTATAATAAAATTATAATTAATAATTATTTTTATTTTGTAGAGGATAGAAAAAATGAAAAATGGAAGAAACATAGGCTTTGTTTCCTTTAGGTTTGCCGGAACAGACGGTGTCTCCCTGGAAACATTTAAATGGGCAGAAGTGCTTAAACGCAGAGGATTTAAATGCTTCTACATGGCCGGGGAACTTGAAACTCCCGAGGATAACTCTTTTCTAGTCCCGGAAACCCATTTCATGCACCCTAAAATACGTGAAATGCATCACATGAGCTTTGATAATACCTTCCGTCCTAAGACTCTTACCGACATGATACATGACTACCGTATTATGCTTAAGAAAAAAATATATGAATTTATAAAAAAGTTTAACATAGACCTTCTAATTCCAGAAAACGCTATTACAATTCCGCTTAATATCCCTTTGGGGCTTGCCATTACAGAGGTTATAGCAGAAACAGGTATTTCCACCATCGCACACCATCATGATTTTTTCTGGGAAAGAAAACGCTTTTTAACAAACTGTGTCTGGGACTATTTAAACTCCGCATTTCCCCCCAGACTTTCAACAATGGCTCATGTTGTTATTAACTCCTCCGGGCGGAACCAGCTTGCCTTAAGGACAGGGGCATCTGCAACGTTAATACCTAATGTTATGGAATTTGAACAGGCACCTCATGGAGTAGATGATTATTCAAGTGATGTCAGAAAAGAACTTGGTATTCCTGAAGATGCAATATTTGTACTCCAGCCCACCCGTGTCGTACAGAGAAAGGGTATAGAACACGCAATAGAGCTTGTCCGAAGACTTGGAGAAAAAGCTGTGCTTGTAATAAGCCATGCATCCGGCGATGAAGGGTATCAATACCAGAACAGGGTTAAAAGTTACGCAGAACTCCTTAATGTAAACACCATTTTTGCTCAAGACAGAATAGACTACAAGAGAGGTATAAATAAAGAGGGTAAGAAAGTATACACCTTAAACGATATTTATGATAACGCTGATTTTATTACCTATCCGTCCATATTTGAAGGATTTGGCAATGCATTCCTGGAAGCTATATATCATAAAAAACCTATTCTTGTAAATAATTATTCAATTTACGCTTTTGATATTAAACCCAAAGGATTTAAAGTAGTCGAGATGAATGACTTCATATCCGATGAAACAGTGGAACATACTAAAAAAGTTCTTGAAGATGAACAATACAGAAAAGATATGGTGGAAACAAACTATATGCTGGGATTAAAGCATTTTTCCTACCATGTTTTAGACACTAACATAAGAACTATAATTACTTCTCTCTGGGGCAAAACAGCCTTCTACGAGTAGTAAAATGCAAAGGAATATTCCGCACGAAAGCGCAATTATTATATCTTCTGTTACGGCATTGTTCACTCTGCTTATAATTTCCACTATTCTCCTATTTAACGGGGAAACCACAAGGAACAGAATACTAATTGAATATCAGGCTGAACAGACAGTTAATTCCTACATAGAAATTTATCGGGACAATCCTGATTTATCAGAAATAGTAAATAACGGCAGAATACTTGGATTAGGTTTATATTATACATCCGGCAAGGCTTATAAAATTTACGGTGATGCACCGAAAGAAATTAACAGCAGCATGTACAGCGCTAAATCATTAGCACCGTACTTTAATTTTGACAGCAGAAAACAGGTCCTTATAATGATGCGTCCGATGGGAATGCAGAGAGGATTAATGGGTAACCGGAGCAGGATGAACAGAATGCCGGCCGGATCTCCGAATCTTCCCCATTTTGTATATATCAAAATGGATATTTCCGACTATTTTAAACGGCAGAAGATTTACAGAAGCCTTCTCATTATGCTTCCGATAGTATTTCTTATCCTTCTAGGTTTTTTTATCTATCTGTACAGGAATAATGTGAATTACAGAAAAAAGATGCACGAACATGAACATCTTATAGCATTGGGAGAAGCTGCCAGAACGCTTACCCATGAAATTAAAAATCCGCTCGGCGCTATCCGTATCCAAACCGGATACTTAAAAAGAGTTTTACCGGAGGAGAGAAAAGAAGAAATTACAGTTATTGAGGAAGAGGTAGACAGAATAAGCAGTTTAACTGATAAAATAGGTGATTTTTTAAAAAACCCAGAGGGAAATGTGGAAAAAATTGAACTGGATATTTTTATTAAAGGCCTGCTGAAGAGATTTAATAAAAATATAAACTATAAAAAAGTCTGCAGAGATAGCACTTATACGTTTTTTGACAGGGAAAGACTTAGATCCGTTCTTGAAAATTTAATAAAGAACGCTCTTGAGAGCGGCGAGAATCTGCACCCGGAAGGCAAGCAAACGGTAGAAATAGAGCTCGATAAAAGAAGAAACAACATACTTATTTTCATCCGGGACAGAGGAGCGGGAATTCCTGACAAATTAATGAATAAAGTTTTCGATCCATTCTATACCACAAAAACAAAAGGGTCAGGAATAGGGCTTGCCTTAAGTAAAAGATTCATAGAAGCTATGAAAGGTAATATACGGATAAAGAGAAGAGAGCATGGCGGCACCGAAGTAC
>QNBI01000464.1 GCA_003641675.1 Spirochaetota bacterium
TGAGATTTCTAAACTGGACAGATTTCTTTTCTCCTGTGATGATGAGGCTCAGGTTTATCTGTTTAAGCATACTAAAGATGCTTCCTATCTTGAAAGATCTATAGAGATATATCCGGAAAATCCTATTCTGTTCTACCTCACCGGAGTCTGTTGCGGATATATGGCAAAAGCTCAGGAAGATCCCGACAAACAAAGCCATTACCTTAATCTTTCGGAGAAATACTACAAACATGCCCTTTCTATAGACCCTTCATATTCGGATGCTCTGTACGGACTTTCTGTTCTGTATGTTTTTGAGCTGAATAAACCGGAAAGTTCTGTTTCTCTTCTTAAGAGGCTACTTGTAAAGGAGAAAGAGAACACGGATGCCATGTTTCTTCTTGCAAGAGCATATTATGAAATGTCTCAATATGAAAGAGCTATAGAGATGTACAACAGAATAGAGAAGAGTGCCGGTTCTAAAATAAAAAAAGAAGAAGCTGAAAGAAACAAGAAAAAGGTAGAGGCGGAAATATATGGTAAATAATGGTGATCTTTATCTGCTTGCCGTTAATCATGCAACTTTTTTAAGGGCGCATGAAAAGATTGCTCTTTTAGAATCATTAAATAATACGGAGAGTATTCTAAAACTTAAAAAACATAACCTGGAACAGTTATTGCAGCGGAAAATTCTTGCAGACTGGAAGCCCCAGGTTTATCTTAAATCTGCAGAAAAGGATATAAAAAACTTGACCGGAGAAAAAATTAGATACACCTTTTATTGGGATGCAGATTATCCCCCGCAGCTGCGTGAGATTTATGATCCGCCTTTTGTGCTGTTTTACCGGGGTGAAATGCCGGCTTTTGACATTCCTTCTCTTGCAGTGATAGGCACGAGAAAACCAACCGGGGTTGCCCGTAAAGCGGCTCGGACATTTGCTTTTAAACTGGCTCAAAGAGGAATTCCTGTGATTTCCGGGCTTGCAAAGGGTATAGATGCGGAAGCTCATATAGGTGCAATAGAAGCGAAAGGTATAACTGTTGCAGTTTTAGGAAACGGTATTGATTTTATGTATCCGCCGTCCAACAGCTGGATAGGAAGAAAAATATTAATGAATAACGGTGCTGTAATAAGTGAATATTCTCCCGGAGAGGCACCCTTAAAACGCCATTTCCCTGAGAGAAACCGGATAATAAGCGGTCTGTCAACAGCGGTAGTTATCGTCCAGGCACCGGAGAAATCCGGTGCATTAATTACCGCGGATTTCGCTCTGGAACAGGGGCGCGACCTGTATGTTCACACAGAGGGCCTTAAAGGTCTGGTGAGTTACGGAACACGGGCTTTGCACAGCGATGGTGCACCTGCGGTGAGTTCTCCTGCGCAGATATTTAAAGACCGGCAGGATACTACAGCACAGAACAGCAGCGGGTTGAAGACGACAATTAGTTCAAGGCTTGCGGAATCGATGAAGGAGGAGCTTTACGGAGTACATGCATGAAAAAAAATAATAAAGGAACGCTGATAATAGTTGAGTCCCCCGCAAAAGCCAAAACAATAGAGAAGTATCTCGGCAGGGGATATACTGTGGAAGCGTCCATGGGGCACCTTATAGACCTTCCGAAATCACGGATGGCTATAGATATAGAACGTAATTTTGAACCCGAATATATAACCGTGCGGGGGAAGGCAAAAATACTAAACAATCTTGTGAAAAAGGCTAAGAACTCTTCTCTTGTACTTCTTGCTTCGGATAATGACAGAGAAGGAGAGGCTATTTCCTATCATATTCGCAATGCAATAGAAAAGAAAAACGGTACGGTGCCTATACAGAGGATTGTTTTTAACGAAATAACCCCGGAGGCTATTAAAAGAGCCGTTAAACATCCTGATAATATTAATTTAGCAAAAGTAGATGCACAGAAAGCGCGGAGAATTCTTGACAGGCTTGTCGGGTACAACCTCTCTCCTGTCCTCTGGGAAAAAGTGAAAAACGGTCTTTCCGCAGGAAGAGTGCAGTCTGTTGCCCTTAAACTTATATGTGATCGTGAAGCCCGGGTAGAGAGCTTTATTCCCGAAGAATACTGGACATTAGAGGCTGAATTTCAGAAGGGCAGGTCTCATTTCCGTGCAAAGCTTGCAAGCTGGCAGGGAAAGAAACCGAAGATTAAAAATAACGAAGATGTTATTAAAATTATAGAAACTCTTAAACCCGTAAAAGCTTTTAAAGTGTCAGATCTTAAGGTGGCTGAGAAAACAATCCGCCCGAAACCTCCTTTTACTACATCAACTCTACAGCAGACAGCGGCGAATAGGCTTGGGTTTACATCCAGGAGAACGATGAGGATAGCGCAGACACTATATGAAGGGGTGAATATTTCCTCTCAAAGGGTAGGTCTAATTACTTACATGCGTACCGATTCAACACGGCTTTCGAATGCGGCACTAGATGATGTAAGGGGGTTTATTAACTCAATATATCCGGAAGAGCTTCCCGGGCAGCCTAATATATACTCTGTTAAAAAGGGGGCGCAGGATGCCCATGAAGCTATACGTCCTACATATACCAAAAAGCCACCGGACCAGATAAAGAAATACCTAAACCCGGACCGGTTTAAACTATCCCCTTTAATCGGGGGGAGATTTGTAGCTTCCCAGATGCAAAATGCAAA
>QNBI01000048.1 GCA_003641675.1 Spirochaetota bacterium
GTCAGGAGGACAGAGGCAGAGAATTGCAATTGCAAGGGCAATTCTTATTCGTCCAAGAATATTAATACTTGATGACAGCACAAGTTACCTGGATGCTTCAACAGAGAGGAAGGTAGAAAGAGCAATATCCGGTTTAAGCAGAAATATAACAACTTTTACAATTGCGCAGAAAATTAAGACAGTCATTAATGCAGATATAATTCTTGTTCTGGAAAAAGGAGAGCTTAAAGGTATAGGGACTTATAAAGAGCTATTAGAAAACAATTCTCTGTATGCAGATATTGTAGAGTCTCAATTTTCAGGAATAAAAACTAAAAGGGTTAAAAGATGAAAAATAAAATTAAAGTAAAAAGGATTAGTAAATATTGATAGCCGGAGGCAGAAGCCACGCTTTAAAGAGAGAAGTTGAACACGCTCAAAATCCAGGGGAAACATTAAAAAGACTTATGGTATACCTTAAGCCGTATAGTGTTACTCTGGGTATTATATTTATAGCAATACTCTGTTCAACACTTCTATCCGTTGCCGCTCCTGCAATAATTGGCAAAGCTGTAAAGGTCCTCTACAATTTTGTTAAGGGAGGAGTTAAAGAGAAAACAGTTCAGGAAAGCATTACAACTTTTGTTCGGTTCATAGTACTCCTTGGTGCTGTATATCTGGGAGGATGGGTTTTTAATGTCTTAAGCTATTTTTTACTTACGGTTATAAGTCAGAAAGTTCTCTATAATTTAAGAAAAGATATATTTCTAAAAATACAGAGCCTTTCTGTAGATTTTTTTGATAAGGCTAAGACAGGCGATATAATGTCAAAACTTTCCAATGATACAGCAACTCTTAACCGTGTGCTTAATATGGGATTGAACAGATTTTTAGGCAGTGTTTTAACATTAGCCGGTATTATTGTGGCAATGTTTCTTCTTAATATCCGGCTGGCTTTTATTAGTCTGCTTATGCTGCCCGTTATGGTTCTGGCTACTGCTGTTTTTTCTAGAAGAGCAAGGAAAGCTTTCCAGAAAACACGCCGCACGATAAGCAGTATTAATGTGGAGTTGGAAGAAAACATCACAGGTATAAAAACCGCCCAGGCCTTTAATCGTACAGGGCGCAACAGTGAAACATTTAAAAGGGTAAATGCAGAAAATAGAGATGCAAACGTAAACGCCGAAACGGTGCTTGCGGCTTTTTCGCCAACACTGGATATTCTAAGTACCATAGGGCTTGCTCTAATTCTGGGATACGGAGGATGGCTGGCTCTTAAAGGTTTCGTCACCATAGGGCTTGTTGTCGCCTTTCTGCAGTATATAAGACGGTTTTTTCAGCCTGTGAGGGCAGTTTCTATTCTATGGGGCAACATGCAGTCTGCTGTTGCAGGTGTAGAGAGAATATTTCAATTACTCGATGAGAAGCCGGCGATAGTAGAAAAGCTTAATCCTATAATTCCTGCATCGATTAAGGGACAAATTGAATTCCGTGATGTATATTTTTCATACACCGGTAAAATTGATGTGCTCAAAGGGATAAATTTGTCTATTACCGCTAACACAACCGCTGCGATTGTCGGGCCCACAGGGGCAGGCAAGACTACATTGATTTCCCTGCTTGCACGTTTTTACGATGTAACTAAGGGGAAAATACTCGTGGATGGATTTGATATACGGGATCTAAAACTTGCTGAGTACCGCAGGAATCTCGGTATAGTTCTGCAGGACCCCTTTCTGTTTCGGGGAACAATTGCGGAGAATATAAGATATGGGAAATTAAATGCTTCTTTAGAGGAAATAGTGGAAGCCTCAAAAAAGGCAAATGCACATAATTTTATCGAAAATCTTCCTGGAAAGTATAACACCGAGTTAACAGAAGGAGCTCAGAATATAAGTAGAGGGCAGCGGCAGCTTATTGCAATTGCAAGGACTATTCTTGCAGATTAAAATACTAATACTGGACGAAGCTACCTCCAGTGTGGACACCCGTACAGAACTATTTATACAGGAAGCACTGGGAAACCTCTTTAAAGATAGAACGAGTTTTATTATTGCCCACCGTTTAAGCACCGTTAAAAATGCAGATACTATTATTGTTATAGAAAATGGAGTAGTTGTTGAGCAGGGTAGCCATTTTACGCTTATTGAAAAAAGAGGAACCTACTGCAAACTCTACAAAGAACAGTCAATTGGTCTAATAGTATAAAAACAATCCCTACATTTATATACAAAAAGATTGCATTTTGCTTACTTTTAGTCTTTTCTTCTCTTGAAATGGATGACATGGAAGACTTCTGTAGTAGATATTCCTCCCGACGGAGGTAAAGGCGGAGTTATCTGCAATCCTAAAGAGATGAGCCAGTTTGAGCTTGAAAGACTCTCAAAACAGTACATTAAACAGGTAGGCAGGATGATTGGCCCGACAAAGGATGTTCCTGCACCGGATGTCCATACAACCCCGCAGATTATGTCCTGGATGATGGATGAATTCTACTGGCAGGAGGGCTACAACGCCTCCGGAATTATTACCGGTAAACCTCTTGCAATCGGCGGTTCAAAGAGAAGAGGAGATGCAACAGCCCGAGGCGGGGTTTTCTGTATAAGAGAGGCCTGTAAAAAGCTGGATATAGATCCTACAAAAGTATCGTACGCAGTTCAGGGTTTCGGAAATGCAGGACAGTACGCTGCAATACTTATGAAGGAACTTCTCGGGGCTAACAAGCTCATTGAAGTTTCAGATTCCCACGGCGGAGTATACAATGTCAACGGTCTGAACCCTGTTAAACTTATCGAGTATAAACAGAAAAACGGACAGGTAAGCGGGTTCCTCGGTGCAGAATCCATAAGCCATCAGGAGCTTCTTGAACTGGATGTGGATGTTCTAATTCCGGCAGCTATGGAAAACCAGATAACTTCCGATAACGCTGCCAGGATAAAGGCAAGGATCTCTGCGGAATTGGCCAATGGGCCGACGACTCCGGAAGCGGATAGAATTCTCTACGATAGAAATGTTTTTGTAATTCCCGATTTTCTGTGTAACGCAGGCGGCGTAACTGTAAGCTGCTTTGAGCAGGTTCAGAATGCTTATAACTATTATTGGACACTGGAAGATGTTTATAAACGTCTTGACCAGAAGATGACAGATGCATTCCTGAATGTCTATGAAACTTTACATAAACACAGTGTGGATATGCGTAAGGCTGCATATATTGTTGCCGTTTTACGTGTAGCAGAGGCGATGAAGTTAAGAGGCTGGGTGTAGCAGAAGCCATATAGTTGTAAGTGTTAAACTATTAAATTTAGGAGAAAAAGCTGTTTCCTTCGGGGAACAGCTTTTTTAAGTTATAAAGATTAGTATTTTGTTGAACTATTTTCAAATAATAGGTACATTTATAATTGTAATGGAGCATATATCGAAAATCTAAATTGTTGCAGCAGATATTTGCGCTTTAATCAAAATTTAAGGGGGAAATAGTAAGTGTTTTTTTTCTTTCCCTTTGGCTTTTTCGGAACTTTTATTCTGGTATTTTTCGCTTTTAGATTTGGAAGGAGCCTTTTTAGAGATCTTTTCGATGATGACAGGGAAATCCCTCCGGGCTGGCGGAGGAGTTTCCGTAATTCTCGGTTTTTTAACAATGTTAACAGTACAGGATATACGGTGAAAAAGCCGAAGGATGCGGAGTATCAGATATTCCGGCTTGCCAATAAGCTAAGAGGAAGACTTACCGTATCCGATATCGTTATTAATACAGGAATGGGAATTAAAGAAGCAGAGGAAGCTATGAATAAAATGGTTGACGGGATGAGAGTGCGGATGGAGATTGACAACAGGGGAATAGTAATATATGAATTCCCTGAAATTATAGCAAAGTATGAGGATACCGGGAAGTTTTGAAGAGAGGGTACGTAGAAGTTTACACAGGCAACGGAAAAGGCAAAACAACAGCCGCTTTCGGAGTTGCATTAAGAATGCTAGGTGCAGGGTATAGGGTATATATAGGTCAGTTTCTTAAAAAAGGCTTGTATTCGGAAATTAAAGGTTTTAGTAAATGGGGGAACTCTATCCATATTGAGCAGTTTGGAAGCGGAAAGTTTATAGTAGAAGATACGGAAACTAATGACCGGGAATTAGCAGAAAAGGGTCTAAAAAAATGTAGAGATGCAATACTTTCGGGAAGATATGACCTTGTGGTACTCGATGAAGTAAATATTGCCCTTTCCATGAATATTCTACCACTAAATAATGTCTTAGCAATAATTAAGGATAAACCGGAAACGGTAGAACTTATTCTTACAGGGAGAAATGCCCCTAAGGAAATCCTTTCCGCCGCCGACCTTGTAACAGAGATGGTTGCCGTTAAGCACTACTACAATGCGGGGGTAAAAGCAAGAATTGGTATAGAAAAATAGGGCAGAGGGGTAAAAATGCATGAATGGGCGTTAGCGGAAGCTGTAATTTCCACGGTAGAGAAAAATACAGGGAGTACAGATCTATCTATGCTTCAGGAAGTTACTGTTCTTCTGGGAGAACTTCAGAATATTGACATAGAGGCCTTTTCCAAGGGACTGGAAATGATGACAAAGGGAAAAGGTGCAGACTTAGAATTGTTTCAATTAGAGATAGAAAAGGCTGTTTTCCGCTGTAACTACTGTGGAATGGAGTGGAGCCTGGACGATTATCCCGGTGTCGGTGAAGACGAACGCGAAGCTATTCATTTTTTACCGGAATCCGCCCATGCCTACATGAAATGTCCGGGATGCGGAAGTTCGGATTTTGTCATTAAATCTGGCAGAGGTGTGACAATTAAGAGCATTATTGTTAAAGACAGAGAGGGTAGAGGGTAAGCACAAAGGCAATGATTGATCCCCGCGTTTCTGTTATAGAAAAAAGGTTAAAGGATGTAAACCGCATACTGGTTGTTTCCAGTGGGAAAGGCGGTGTAGGCAAGAGTGTCTTTTCCTCTTCCGCCGCGCTTGCATTAAATGTACTCGGTTATAAAACGGGGCTTTTAGACCTGGATTTTCAGGGGTCATCGGATCATATTATTCTTGGTGAGGGGGTTTCTTTTCCTGAGGAATCCATGGGAATCCGTCCTTTTAAATTATCAAACGGGATAGATTTTGTAAGTTTTTCTCTCTTTACAGGTGAGTCGGCTCTTCCGTTAAGGGGTGTTGATACAACTAACGCAATTCTTGAGCTTCTGGCAGTAACAATATGGGATGAGCTTGACTTTCTAATAGTAGATTTACCTCCTGGAATCGGAGAAGAGGTCCTCGATATAATTAGACTAATAAAACAATTGGAGTTTATACTAATTTCTTCTTCCTCACTTATTTCAGTTAAGGTTGTTAAAAGACTTGCCGCTCTCCTAAAAAATATGAATATTCCTATAGACGGAATAGTTGAAAACATGGCTTCCGATTCTTCCAGTTATGTGGCAGATATGGCCCGTGAGTACAGTTTAAATTATTTGGGCACTATTCCATTTGTATCACAACTGGAGAGTGAAATCGGAAATTGGAGAAAGCTTAAAGACGGATTATTTGTAGACTATGTTTCCTCTGTTATTAAACAAATTATCTATTAAAATATTCTGTTAAATCGTACTATAAAATAGTAATTTTCTTGACACATAGCAGTAATAGGATTTAGAATTACTTAGCATTAAAAGGTAAAAACTTTAAGATGCTAAATAAAAATATTGCGAGAGGGTTTTTATGAAAAAACTTAAAATTTTGTTGCTGCTTGCTATACTGTTATCCCTGCTGCCGGATATGCTCTTCGCAACAGGGCAACAGGGCAACAGGAAAAACCTAAGGTAACGTATTACTGGGCATTGTACGATGGGTTGACAGAGGATTTTAGAGCAAGCCTTCAGGATGCATTTGTAAAGGCAAATCCCGATATAGATCTGGATATTGTTCCTATTCCCTGGGAGAATATGCACGATAAAATTACAACGGCACTTGGCAGGCGGGCAGTTAAACAATAAAAAAGGAACAAACATGAAAAGTTTAAAAGAAATTTCGGATGTATCGTATTTATCACTGGAAGATATTGTAGTTATCGAAGAAAATATTTTAAAAACGGGCTATTTTACTCCGGAGAGGGCAAGGCAGGAGCTTAAATGGTTTACAATAGACCTTGGAATAGACGAGTACTACTTTAGAACTACAAGCATTAGAGAAATATCAGAACATTTAATAGCATTAAGCGCTTCGAAACTTTTCTCTGAGCATGGAGGAGCGGGCCTCGGTATCCAGCTAATAAACGAAAAGGAAAACAAAGCCACCTACATTGTTGAGGAAGAATCTTCAAAAACAGAAGAAATTGAGAAGAGGATAGAACAGCGCTACCCTATGTTTAGAATAGAGAGTTACCAGACAAAGGGAAGTAATCGTCCTCCTGCGTTACGCTTTTATATTGTTACTAGGCCTCTGTTTAAAAGTCCTGGCAGTATTAAAGGCGAAATACCAAAAACGGGAAAAGCAACAGGAAAGAAAATATCTTTTGAGGAAGCTGCAAACCATGCATTTTTAAAGAGATCGGAAAAAGAAACGCTTGCACGTTACAGAGAGGCGTGGGAAGCTATGAATAAACGTGAATCCCCCTATATAGCGGTAACGGATAAGCCGGATACAGATGAAACAAGGGTAATGGTTGGAATTCACGGTGTAGTAAAACGCCAGTTTTTAGCCAATTTTTCTCATCTTCTCTATAAGTACGGAATAAATTCCAACAGGAAATACAGAGAGATATTTTTAGACGGTAAAAGGATATACTCATTTTATTTTGACAAAATGGAAAAAAAGATTATTGGTGAATTTTTACGTGATCTTAATGCAGTGATAATGCTACCAGACAATCCGATTACAGAACTTTTTCGAAAGGAGATATACTCTGCTCAAGAGACAATGTATGCTATTTCAGCTGCTGTTTTCACGCATCAGTTTATGTCTATTTTAACAGCTGAATACATGGCTCTGGAAAAGGCATTAAAAGATCAACCGGAGGCCAAGGGCATTCTTGATAATTTTAGACTGCTCATAATTAAAGATACCTTTTCGTCTTCAAGGATTGCTCAAACTGTTATTAACCATTACAAAATTGTCTCCCTTATATATTCGCATTTTCTTGGACGTTTCATGAATGAGGGAAGCAAGAAAAGTGAAGATAAATTAAGAAATGAAATTATTTCACTTATAGATAGAGATGTTCCATCGAGTAAAGAACGAACAATCCTTAAATTCTTTCTTGAGTTTAATGGTTCCATTTTAAAGACTAATTTCCTTATGCAGGATAAGACCTGTGTTTCATACAGGCTCGAGCCCTCTTTTCTAAACAGCATAGATTTTCCGGAGAAATTATTTGGTTTGTTTTTCCTCGTGGGAAGGGAATTTATAGGTTTCCATATTCGCTTCCGAGATATAGCGCGAGGAGGAATTAGGATTGTAAAATCACGTAATATAGATGCTTACCTTCACAATGTAGATACAATATTTTTTGAGAATTACAATCTTGCCTCTACACAGCAGAAGAAAAACAAAGATATTCCGGAAGGAGGTTCCAAAGGAACAATACTCTTAAACATTACAAACCAGGAAGAAGAGGAAAGAGCATTTAAAAGTTATATAGATGGAATTTTAGATGTTATTATGCCGGATGAAGAAATGAAAGATTATTACGGGAAGAAAGAGATTCTCTTTATGGGGCCGGATGAAAGAACAGCGGGTTTAATGGGATGGGCGGCTCTTTACGCAAAGAGAAGGAAATACAACTTCTGGAAAGCCTTTACTACCGGTAAATCGCCGGAAATTGGAGGCATTCCGCATGATCTGTATGGTATGACAACAATTGGTATTCATGAGTATGTACTTGGGGTGTTGGAAAAACTAAACCTTAGAGAAGATCAGATAACCAAAGTTCAGACAGGCGGTCCGGATGGTGACCTGGGCAGCAACGAGATTAAAATATCAAAGGATAAAACTCTCGTTATTATAGACGGAAGCGGTGTTTTATTTGATCCCGAAGGATTACGCCGGGAAGAGCTAATTCGATTAGCCGACAAAAGGGCTATGGCGGAAGAGTTTAATACGAAACTTCTGTCGCCAAAGGGGTTTTTTGTTTCTGTAAATGATAAGGAGATAACACTTCCGGACGGTACTTTCGTTTCCAACGGAGAGGATTTTAGAAACAGATTCCATCTGGATGAACGAGTATCCGGAGACATACTGGTTCCCTGTGGTGGAAGGCCCGGGGCTATAAACATATCAAACTGGCAGAAATTGTTCGACAGGAGGGGCAATCCCAAATTTAAAGCTATTATAGAAGGTGCAAATCTTTTTATAACAGAAGATGCCAGACTAAGACTGGAGGAAAACGGAATTATTCTCTTTAAGGATGCTTCGACAAATAAGGGTGGGGTTACGTCATCCTCTTTAGAAGTTTTTGCATCGCTTGCCTTAAGCGATGATGAATTCGAAGAGCATATGCGAGTGCATAACGGAAAACTTTCGGATTTTAGAAAAGCATATATAGATGAAATTATCAAAACAATTAAGAAAAATGCCCGTTCTGAATTTAACCTTATGTGGAAGGAGCATGAAGAGAAGGGAACTCCTTTTACAGTTTTGACAAATGAAATTAGCAAGAAGATCAACCAGATAACAGACTCTGTATATACATCGGATCTTGTAGATAACAGCAAGATTAAAGAGTTAATCCTTAGGCAATACACTCCGGATGCACTGCTTAAACTTGTGGGTTTCGAGAATATTATAAAGAGAGTACCCTCCAACTATATTAATTCTATTGTTGCTACAAAAATAGCCACAGATTTTGTGTACGGTTATGGATTGGATGCCGGTGAAGTGGATTTTTACACTTTTTTAGAAAAGCTCGGGAAATAGCCTTTTTATAAAGAAACGTTAAAACATAGTAAATAATGAATTATCACAAGAATAAGGGTTTTTATTATAATATTATACTTAGTACAAGTGGGGAACTAAGGGAAAATATGTGAAATAGAGGAATCCTTTGCGGAACTAAAGTTATATTCAATAAAACAAAAGTTACATTTTGCCACCTAATGGAAGGAAACACTTTCTCTCTTGAGGTAAATATCAGTCTTCTCCTGCCTGTATTTTAAGTCCTGTATACAGCTTTAGAAGTCATGAAA
>QNBI01000465.1 GCA_003641675.1 Spirochaetota bacterium
ATTTTGCATCCGGACTGCCGACAATGGACCATATACATGAGATAACGCCTAAGGGAACAAAGGTAATCTACTCCGACATAGATCCGATAGTAGTAGCCTATGCCCATGACATTATCAAGGACAATCCCGATGCAAGATATGTACATTGTAATGCGGGAGCACCGGAAGAACTTCTTGAATCTGATATCCCGGAACAGTTTTTCGGAAACAACAGAGATGTCGCTGTAGGATTTAATGGAATCTCCTGGTTTCTTCCAGATGATAGAGTGGCACACTTTATGAAGACCCTCTATGACTGGACCGGAGATAATGCAAGGCTCTACTTCTGTGACATGAATAAAATTGAAGCCCCTTCGGAAAGGGATAAGAAAATACTTGAACTATATAAAGATCTTAATCAGCCATTTTATCCCAGAAAAAGTGAAAAAATGCTTGAACTAATTAAACCGTGGAAGGTTGATGAACCAGGTATGATGGCCCTTGAAAACTGGGTTGATCTTGAAACTAAATTGGCCAGGGAAGAAAAGGATAAGTGGCAAGAATTGGGGGTTTACGGGGCTATACTAAAGAAATAGACTGTCGTATAATAATTTTAAACAAATGCAGTTTGAGATACCGAAAATTAACGATAAATATGCCCATTTAGCAGCCGATACCGTACGGAAAAACCTGGATAAGATCAAGGAAGATATAACAGATATTCTTACCTCTCATTCCTTTGAAAACAGATATACTCTTCATCCGAGAAAATTAAAATTAATAGGCGAGGAAGAAGCGGAGAAATTCCTTAAATTCCTTGAAAAACATGACAGTACCATTCCGGAGAAATCAGGAGCGGACAGGGCGGAGGCAGGCTTAAGGGATACTGTCATTCTTGAAATCTTTGACTATCTGCATTCCTTCCTATCCCAGTATATACAGAAAGATGCTTTGCCTGCCTCTTTAACAATACTTAAGGCGTACGGAAAAACCTACATTACGAGCTACAATAAAAAGACCGAGCAGAAACTAATTGCGGACCAGGAACAGCTTAGACAGGCGCTCTCTACAGCTATTAGCAGGCAGAAACAGGAACTTTTAATTAAGAACCATGCAATAGAAACTTCTCTAAACGGTATTCTGCTTGCAGACCTTGAGTGGAATATTATGTATGCCAACCCGGCACTAGCCAGAATGCTCGATACAAAGCCGGAAAATATAACCAAATCCACAGTCGAAAACATTTTAAGCCCCCTAAAAACCGATGACATCCTGAAGGTGTTAGAGGAGACCGGAGCCTGGCATGAGGAAATAAACTACAGCAAAGACGATTCTACCCGCGACTTCTTCCTTGCAGCTTCTCTAATAAAGGATAGAAGCTCAACTGCAATTGGTATAATGATATCCTTTGTTGATATTACAGAGAAGAAAAGACTGGAAGCTCAATTTCGCCAATCGCAGAAAATGGAAGCACTGGGTAAATTAGCCGGAGGAATTGCTCACGACTTTAACAACATCCTCGCTGCAATAAGCGGCTATGCGGAGCTGCAGCTTCTTGACTCTCCGGAAGGAAGTGAACATTACACTGATATGATGGAGATAAAAAGGGCAACGGAACGCGGCAAAGGACTAACCAGCCAGCTTTTATTCTTTACCAGGCGGGCCAGTAAGGAAAGAGAACCCCTAAATTTAAACGATATTGCGGAAGGAACGATTCAGCTTTTAAAACGCACATTCCCACCGGAAATTACACTTTTAACGTCTCTCGATCCCAATCTTAAACCTATTAACGGGAATAAGTCCCAATTAAACCAGGTTCTAATGAACCTCTGTGTAAATGCCCGCGATGCTATGAGAGAAAAAATAAATGATCAAAAAGCCGTTCTTGAAATTACAACATACAATGTTATGGTTGATAAAGAAAAAGCAGAACGGACTTTAGGAGCATTTACAGGGGAATACGCGTGTATCAAGATACGTGATACCGGTTCCGGGATGGCTCCCTCCGTTGTCGAACACCTCTTTGAGCCGTTTTTCACAACAAAGGCAGCAGGCAAAGGAACCGGGCTCGGGCTTTCCGTAGTCTACGGTGTTGTCCAGGGACATGAGGGATTTATTGATGTCCACAGTACACCCGGGAAAGGAACCCTTTTCTCTCTTTACTTTCCGGCTATATCCTCCGATATATCGTTTGCCGCCAGTCAAAATGAGGATGAGACACTTATAAGCGGCAGAGGGACCATTCTTATTGTCGAAGATGAAGCTCAGGTTAGATACATGGAAGCGAGAACACTCGAAAAATGCGGATACCATGTATTAAATGCTGCAAACGGCATAGATGCCGTTTCACTCTATAAACAGAACCGGAAAGAAATCGATCTCGTTATACTTGACATGGTAATGCCGGAAATGGGCGGCAGAGAATGCTTTTACCTGTTAAAGAACATCAATACCGATATTAAGATAATCCTTGTAACCGGATATACAACCGACCCCTTGCTTATGAAGGAAATAAAAGAGAAGGCCACGGGAATAATTGAAAAACCCTTTACCCTTCATGAGTTTACCCATGTTATTTACAGGGCTTTAAATCCCTCTGTTGAGAAGCTCTAGATATGTAAATTCATAGAATTGAGGTCCCAAATTACCCTTTATACCTAAAATATC
>QNBI01000466.1 GCA_003641675.1 Spirochaetota bacterium
CAAAAGTCAGCTCGCTGATGCTATTGCCGCTTACCGTTTGATTATCTGTCAAATAAAAACTCTGAGTACCGAATTCCAGCCTGGTTTGATTTTTGTCAAGAACAACATCGTATTGTCCAAGATTCTGCACCTGAAATTTAAACTGTACTTGCTGATTTTCGGACACAATCGTTGGCGTAAACGAAACGTATTGCAAATCCGCCTGACTGGTAATCAGGAAATAATCGGTTTGATTTGCATCATTGTCCGTTACAACATCTCCGGTTGAAACAGCGGTTACAAATATTTCAGCGTCAACCACAACGGAATCTTCGGGAGCCGCTTCGGGCACTGTTACGGTAAATTCAAAAGTAGCATCGGTTCCGGCTAAAATCGTATCAACACCGGAAGTTTGTGCCTGCTGAAAATTGTAATTCGGTGTAAAGGTCAGATGAATGGAATCGACCTTCACCGTGTAATTACCTGAATTGCGGACTTTCACCCGAATTTGATCTTTTTGCTCCCCCCTTTGTACCGTTTTTGGCGATGGTACCGTAACAGACAGCAGATGCACCGGTTCCACGCTTAATTCACCGTCATCGGTGATGGTGCTGCCTTTTAAACCCGAATAAACGCCACTACCGGTAAATTTTAATTTAGGCGTGTAGTTACCGGCTGAAACCTGATCCGAAACCGCTTTGGCCCTGAATTTTAGGCGATTAACGCCGGTCTCAAGCGTCAATGGTGAATCAAGACTGGTGGAAAACAGTTCGCCGGCAAAACTGAAAGTCGTATTGCTGGTATCCAGCGGCACCACATCTCTGCCTGGATTTGTAACAGAAACATAAAAATTCACCGCCTGATTTAAATTAACAACTTTTGGAGAAAGGCTGTTGCTTTGATAGCGGACACCGTACAGAGTAAACAAAGCGGTATCTACTCCGGTAATAAAAGCGCGCACCTGAGAGCTGTCCACATTCTCGGGGCTGGTGTAGGTGGCTTGGGCCTGACCGTTAGCATTGGTGGTTACAGCGTAACTGGATAAAAATCCATCTGAATTTAAAGCTTCAAACGAAATTTTCTGATTTGACAGCACATTACCATATTGATCTTCTACCCGGGCACGCAATAGTTGACCGTTACCGGCAATGCCCGTTCGATAATTACCAGAATCGGCCACAACTGTAAAGGCCTGATCCGGGCTTAAGCTGGCGTAAACATATAAATTGCTCAAACCTGAGCTACTGACAATCAAGGTGTCTTTGTCAACCGTTTGACGCAAAATCCATTGCGTGCTGGCCTGGCCGCTGGCATTGGTTGTCGAAGAAGAAGGATTGACCTGGCCATTAGACGTTGCCTGCCAGTTAACAGTTACACCGCTGACCGGATTGTCGTAGGCATCAACCACCTTAATGCGTACTGAATCGCCATAGGTGGTAGCCACCGTGTCCTGTCGATTATTTTCTGAAATCAAAACCAGGTGGTCGGCTGCTGCAGGTTGCGCCGTAATACTAAAGAAAACGTTTCCGCTATTGAGCAAGTTTTCATTGTAGGCGGTAACCTGATACAAACCACTTTTGCTGCCGGGTGCAAAATAGACAGAAGCCTTGCCCGTTTGATTCGTGGTAACAGAAGCGCTCGGCGAAAAGGCAAAATCTCCGCCGCCGGTCGGATAGTTCAAAACGGAAAAAGTTAATGGCACGCCATCTACCGGATTGCCCAAACTATCCGTTACTTCAACCACAAGCGCCTGACTAAGCTGGGTTTTAACCACTCCTGTCCGGGCGCTGTCATTATTAACATCAGCCCAGCGACTTACAGTATTGGCCTGCGATTCTAAAACATTTGCCGTAAATTTTAAAGAATCAGAAATGGACTCAACAACAGCGTAAACGGAATCTTTGCCAATGGTGTCCTTTAATTTCCATTTACTACACGAAATGCCCAAAGCATTGGTTAAATCAGAAGTTGGATTTAAAGAGCTGGTCGGGTCCTGAACCTTCCAGGCAACAGACACATTTGGAACAGGATTGTCAAAGGCATCCAAAACTTTAACGGCCAGCGAATCGTCTAACTCGGAACCGGCAGATCCGCTAAAAGTGATGGAAGAAACATAGCTCATTGTTGCCGGCGCACCGGCATTGACCTTTAAAATTCCTGAAGCATTAGTAATTGTACTGCTGCCATATTTTTTATGAATATTTAGCTTACCTGAGTTTACTGTGGTAAAATTAAAAGTGTTGGACGCAGTGGAATCAATGCTGGTAAAATAACCGATGGAATCCCCTGAAGCCGACCATTTAACAGGAACATCGCCTAAATAGTTACCGTAAACATCGTAACCGGCGGCGTACAACGTCCAGCTTTCTCCACTCGCAGCGGTTGAATCATTGAGCTCCACGCCACCATTGTTGGCCGCTGTTCTGATTTTTAAGCTGGCTAATTCGGCCTGATTTACCGTAATCGTTCCTGTCTGATCATCTGTCCAGCCATTGCTGTTACTGGTAACCACCGTTCCTGTGCCGGGTTTTGTGGGATTCAAAGTTACAACATAGGTATTGGTATTATCGGAACTTAATCCTGTCAAACTGCCGGTAACCGACCAGTTGACGTTGGCATTTGCAGCAAAGTTATTATTGTTATCGTAACCGGCGGCATAGAG